>JALRDI010000181.1 GCA_023257035.1 Ilumatobacteraceae bacterium
GGTAAGCGTGCATTCGCATATCCGATCAATAAGAAAGAATCGGGGTACTACCTCGTTATCGAGTGTGTGGCACCAGCTGGTGCTCTCGATGAACTCGAGCGTTCCCTCCGTCTTGCGGACGACATCGTTCGCCACAAACTCATCCGTCTTCCTGAGGCTGAAGCACAGCGTCGTGGTATGACCGGAGCAGCTGCTTGAGAGCGGCGAACGAAGGGAGTTAAAGATGGCAACAAACACCATCACCCTGATCGGCAACCTCACCCGAGATCCTGAACTGCGGTACACCACCGGTGGCCGCGGCGTAGCCAGCTTTGGCCTAGCGGTCAACCGTCGTTACCAGGTGAACGGTGAATGGCAAGAGCAAGTGTCGTACTTCAACGTTGTGTGTTGGGGCGATCTCGGAGAGAACGCAGCAGCAACACTCACAAAGGGCAATCGTTGCATTGTTACTGGTCGCATGGATCAACGCGACTATGAGACCAATGCGGGCGAGAAGCGCACCGTGTTTGAAGTCGTCGCAGACGAAATCGGACCGAGTCTTCGTTGGGCAACCGCACAGGTTGAGCGCACCGAACGGTCTGGTGGCTTTGGTGGCGGCGCCCCAAGCCAGTCAGCTCAATCAGCACCCGATCCTGTCTACGGCGACGAAGAGCCGTTCTGATCACACAACATTCGTAGTTTCATCACATTCGTCCAGGAGGACCAAGAACAATGGCGAAAAGCCCAGCCCGCGGCCAGCGCGCACGAGATGCCGCACCCCGCAAATTTAAGAAGAAGACCAGCCCACTCATCATCGAGAAAGTTGAGTACGTCGACTACAAAGACGTAGATCTGCTCTCACGTTTCATGAGCGATCGCGGAAAGATCCGTGGTCAGCGCATCAACGGAAACGATGTCCAACAGCAGCGCGAGGTGGCAAATGCCATCAAGATCGCTCGCGAGATGGGGCTCTTGCCGTATGCCCGTCGTGTTGCTTCGGCATCACGTGGCCGTCCATCACGCGATGGTGGTCGTCCTCGCAACGAGGACCAGAACGTCGAGACCAACGAGGTCGAAAACGACGAGGTAATGGAGGATCAGGTCGAAGAGCAGACCGAGGCCACCAGCGATGACGGAGAGGAGTCCTGAAATGAAGGTCATTCTCCGAGAGGACATGCAAGACCTCGGCAAGCGCGGTGACATCGTTGATGTGGCTGACGGCCATGCCCGTAACTATCTCCTTCCGAAAGGTAAGGCGATGATCGCTACTGCCGGCGCCATTGAGCAGGCGGCGAAGATGCGTCGTGCTCGTGACCTTCGCGACGCAAGCGACCGCGAGGCAGCAACCACCGTCGCATCGAAGCTCGTCCCGATGGTGTTCACCATTGAGGCCCAGGTTGGAAGCGAAGGCAAACTCTTCGGTTCAGTCACCGCAGCTGATATTGCCGATGCGATTGAAGCCCAGTCATCGGTGGTCATTGATCGCCGCAAGATTGAGGTAACCGATCAGATCAAGACTGCTGGGCAGCACGTCGTGACCGCATCTCTTCACCCAGAGGTGTCGTTCCCGATCACTGTCGAGGTGGTCGCTTCCTGATTTTTCAGGAACCTACACACTGTGTATACAGCCGGCTCGATCCTGTATCGGGCCGGCTGTTGTGTGTTTACTACTAAATCTGGCGATCAACGATGAGAAATCCACATGTTTTTCCACAACAAAATTCACATGGTTTTCCACAGAGTTGTACCCCTTCCTTCCCACAGGCCAGACGTGAGAGAGTAGAGATCTGATGAGTGACAACGCACCATTTCCGCCGCTTCCGCCTGACGAATACGCGCCAGATTCCGACATGTCTGAAGCGTCAAGAGGCGCGAATTCTTCGCGCAGTAACAGGCAAGGAAATCGCCGGCGATCTGGTTCAGCGGGTCGAGTACCACCCCACAACCTTGAAGCGGAAGAGTCAGTGCTCGGAGCTTTGTTGCTGTCTCGCGAAGCCATCGGAACCGTCTCTGAACTCAGTTTGAAGCCGGATGATTTTTACCGTCCAGCTCACCGTCATATTTACGATGCCATCCGTTCGCTCTACGCAAGTGCAGGCCCGGTCGACGTTGTGACCGTCGCTGATGAACTTCGACGGGGCGGATTACTTGATGAGATCGGTGGATCGGAAAGTCTCCACGAATTACAGAACATGACGCCGGCAGTTTCGAGTGTCGGCCACTACGCAAAGATCGTTCAAGACACCGCCCTTCTTCGTCGCCTCATCTTTGTTGCTGGAGATATCGCAGAAATCGCCTACGGAGAACCCGATGACATAGCGCAGGCGCTTGATGCAGCTGAATCAAGGGTCTTCGAGATCGCTGAAGATCGTGTTGCAGACACCACACGAAGCCTCGACGACCTCCTACCTGAAATTTTCCAGCAACTTGAAGACACGTTCCACCGGGGCGATGTGGTGACCGGAGTCCAAACCGGATTTGTCGACCTTGATGAATTGCTATCTGGACTTCAACCGAGCGCCCTCTACATCGTTGGGGCACGACCTGCGATGGGTAAAAGCGCCTTTGGGTTGAACATTGCCTCCCACGTGGCAATGACATCGGGCCAACCAGTGCTCGTGTTTTCTCTTGAGATGGGGCACACCGAACTTTCCCATCGAATTCTCTCTTCCGAAGCTCGAGTTGATTCGGTGAAGATGCGAAAAGGGAATCTCCAAGACACCGATTGGACGAAGATTGGTAAGGCGATTGGCCGACTTGAAGTTCCAATGTTTCTTGATGACAACCCTCGGGTGACCGTCATGGAGATCAGGGCGAAGGCGCGACGTATCAAAGCTCGTTACGGCGGGCTCGGACTCATCGTTATCGACTACATCCAGCTCATGACATCCGGTAATTACTCAGAAAACCGTCAGCTTGAGGTTTCTGAGATCAGCCGAAACCTGAAGATTCTCGCTCGAGAACTCGAAGTGCCAATTATCGCCCTCAGTCAGTTGAGCCGCCGCCTTGAGGAACGCACCGATAAGCGTCCCATGTTGTCCGACCTTCGTGAATCAGGTTCTCTCGAACAGGATGCGGACGTCGTGATGTTCTTGTATCGCGATGAGGTGTACAACCCTGAGACCAATGATCGCGCAAGCGCAGAGGTGATCGTCGCAAAACATCGTGCGGGTCCAATCGGCACGAGGAAGCTCGTCTGGCTTGGCCAGTACACCAGGTTCGAGAACGCCGCTCGCGGTGGTGTCTAAACCGCGCGGCAGTACAGGCATACTCAACCTGTGACAGATCAGTTTGCAGTAGAAATGCGCGGGGTGGTGAAACGCTTCGGCGACACAGTCGCACTCAATGGCGTCGATCTTGTCGTGCCGTCCGGAGCGGTGTACGGATTACTTGGTCCAAACGGCGCAGGTAAAACCACGTCGGTCAAAGTTCTCACCACACTTATCCGCCCAGATGCCGGAACAGCGTGCAT
>JALRDI010000200.1 GCA_023257035.1 Ilumatobacteraceae bacterium
GTTGGTCCCGATCATGAATTTGCGCTTGATCCCGAAAGTTGGAGAGAAATGGTTGACAGATCTAGGGAGCTAGAACTTGCTTTGGGTGATGGGGTGAAGCGCATTGAGCACAACGAAATAAACACAGCGATCGTTGCGTGAAATTCGATTTGATAGAGCAAGTCGCCAAGTTCTTCGATGAGATGTTCATCAGACTGTGGATCGTCGGTGAGTGCGTTAATCGCATCGACAACTTCGTAGGTCTCTTCGATTAGATAGGGAAGTAGAGAGGTGTGTGTCTGTTCGATATCCCATGGGCACTGCTCGCGAAGTGTTCGTGCGAGCGCATGAAACTTGACGTATCCGTGGCCCACTGGAACGGCGAGGTCGGGGATGTACAGCGAGGTGAGGTGGTCAGGAGAGATCTCACGTTCCATCTCGCCCCACGTAGTGGCAACGACTCGCTCGTCGTCGGTGCCAATTCCCGTTAACCCGATGACGACAGAGGAGTCGAGCGCAGATTGCGTGTCATCATCAGGTCCCGCATCAATTGAGTGACGAATGTCTGACAGCACCCAGTCGGCATGGACGTGGGCTACGAGCAGCGGCCCCCGCTCGCCAGCGGCCTCGGTCGCGAATCGATGCCCATCGATGAGCCGAACCCCTGCATCAACTGGATCGACATCGAGACGCGCCCACAGTTCGTCGAGAAACGAAATCGCAGGAAGAACCGAACACGTGATGTCGTTGCGCGCCCGAAGAAGTTCAACCGTGCGCTCGAGAATGAGTGGAGACCCTGGAACTGCGTACAGCACTTCACCGTATGTGCCCGCCGCTGTAGCAAGCACCTCGGCGATTGTTTCGTACACGTCGCTGAAGCGGTCAGCGTTGTCGTAGATCTCGTCAAAGGTCGTTGCCTCAGTAACGAGCGACGCACTTGGATGGCGCGCGGTTCGAAGAAAGCGATGTGACGATGCCGCTATCGCAGCTTTGGTTTGATCGGTAACGAGCGATGGGTCTCCCGGGCCGAGCCCAACGACCGTGACGATCGGCAGACTCAAGGGTGCAGTTGAACTCGGTGAGGATGTCATCCGAGCGGGACGATGCGTCCCGAGGACGGGTTCCAGCGTCCAAAGCGTGAGTCGACGTTGACCTCAACTGAGTTCAGCATGGCTTCGATCAGAAAGAGAGCGCCATCGGAGCTCGCGTACTCGGCGACAACATCGTCACCGATCTCTGCCCACGGCCGGTTGAGAATGACGTGCCATCCAAATTGGGTCTCGACTGGCTGTGACCACGTTGTTGCAGGAGCGTTAAAGGCGGCTGCGACAAAGTCGGCATCAAAATTCGAGATGTATTGCGCGGTGGGAAGACATTCTGATTCGGTGCCGGTGAGAGCGCCGCCTGTGAGTGCAGCAGAACTCTCACGCGAGACTGCTGATGCGATCGTGACGAAGTCGACCCCGTCTTCGAGTGAGGCGATGACGTCGTTTGCCTCCTCCTCGGTTGCAACAAGGATGTGGCGCAGGCAGAGCATTCCGGTGGAAGTCGGCTGCTCGTTATATGACGTTTCAAGCTCCTCAGCAGTTGGCAGATCGATGCGGGAAAGTGCTGATAGCAACACCTCCGAGCTGGTCATGGCGATGAGGCGACGCATTTCAGCGCTGAGATCGTTGAGCGGGCTCTCGGCTGGGACGGTCGCGAAGTACTGGTCAAGATCGGCGTCGGTGATCTCATCGCCTGATTGAGCAAGAATTGCCTCGACAGCGCTCGAACGCACGAGAGCATTCAAAATGAGCCTGGCGCGGTTGGCATCACCAAAGCCGCCGGCATCGAGAGCAGTGGTGCCGAAAATTTCTGACTCTGCGAAGTACTCGTCAAGGAGTGCATCAGTTTCAGAAGTGGTGAAACCCTGTCCATCGATACCAACCGCGAGATCGCTTCCGACGAAGGTTGAACATCCCGATGCTCCGAGAGCGACGAGAGAAACTGCAATGAGGGAACGAAGTCGTGAACGCACGCCAACGACGCTATCGGGAGGACATGACCTCGACTTTGATCCTGCTGAGTTCAGGCGAGAGCTGATTCGAGCCGGTCAACCGCAGCTGGCAGGGCGGCTGGGATCTGTGGCTCGAAACGACTGAGGTGTTCACGAATCTCAGGGATTGCGCTCTTCCATCCATCAACGTCGACGCTGAGGATTGCCTGGAGGTCGGCGTCATCAACATCTACGGCCATGAGTACTTCAAAAGCAACCAAACGTGATGGAGTAACTGGCCTCGAACGTCGTGGTCCTTTTGTGTGCGGTCTTTTGTCGTTGCTCACGAAACGTGTACTACTTCCTGTCGGAGGCCTCGGAACCAGTCCATGGCAGACATTGCTTGTTTACCAGCTGGTTGAACACTAAGTAGCTCGATAGAACCAGAAGCACAACCCAGATAGAGCTTTTTAGAAACTGAGGTGATTGCAGAAGGAACTACCTCTTCATCCGCTACTGAACGGGCCTCAATAATCTTGAGACGTTCGTCACCGAAAAGGACGAAAGCACCAGGTTCTGGAGTAACACCTCTGAATTGGTTATAGACAGATTCTGAATCCAGAGAGAGGTTGAGGTGACCATCTTCTAGAGAAAGTTTTCGTGCGTAGGTT
>JALRDI010000270.1 GCA_023257035.1 Ilumatobacteraceae bacterium
TCTGAAATAATTCTTGTAGATAATTGTTCAGAGGACATTTCTAATGAGAAGAAAGCAATAGAAGATTTTTTTCCACTATCTTGTAATTTTTGCGCAGCATTGAATGCAATATTTGTTGCAAGAGATGTTTTACCCATTGAAGGACGTCCAGCAATAATAATTAAATCCGACTGGTGTAGACCACCAAGTTTATCATCTAAATCTCTTAATCCAGTTGGAACACCAACAATACCTTCTTCGTTTGCGACAACTGTTCCGAGGCCTGGACACCAGTTGACTGGGGCTTCGCTCACATAGGCGAGTCGATACTCGTCAAGACAGGCGCGACGCTCGGATTCGGTCATTGTTGACCAGTCACGACCGTTCGACGGCGTCTGCTTGCCCGACTCAAATTCAGCGATGAGTTCACTGATCGGCCTTGCGCGCTGTGCCTCGGTGTCGTACCACGAGTTAAAGATCTGAGTGAAAATCCACTGCGTCCATCGGTAGTACTCAGGATCTGTCGTTGAAATTGAGCGTCGACGATCGTGGCTCAACCCGAGGCGGCGGAGCTGTCGGCGCATGTTTGCGACGTTGTCGTCGGTGGTAATTGCCGGGTGCTGCCCGGTTTGAACCGCATACTGCTCAGCTGGAAGCCCGAAGGCATCAAACCCCATTGTGTACAGCACGTTGTGGTTTGTCATCCTCTTGAAACGCGAGTACACGTCAGTGCCGATGTAGCCAAGCGGGTGGCCCACATGAAGACCTGCGCCAGATGGGTACGGGAACATGTCAAGGACGAACAACTTTTCGCCTCGACGATCGAGTGCGCTGGCATCGGCGAGAGGACCTGCTGGGTTGGGCGAATTAAAGGTGCCTTGTTCATCCCAGGTGTCTTGCCATCGCGTTTCGATTTCGGTGGCAAGTTCTGCGGTGTAGCGGAACGGGGTGAGCCGCTCGCCCTGTTGTTCGTTGCTGTCCTCCATACCGAGGACACAGCCTACGGGGGTGATCTGCTCACCAGGGGGAAGCGTTGACACGATCTCGCAAGTAACGTCTAGGACGTGATTTCCCCTACGTCCAGTATGTCGATTCGCGCGCGCCTCGAGGCGGCCGCTCAGGGTGACGGTGGAGTGCGGTTTGTTGGAAAGTCAGTCGCACCCGATGGCCCGACGTTCGTCTCTTGGGCACAAATTCATGAAGAGGCTCGATCTGTCGGAGCAGCCCTTCAAGCCCGTGGATTGCAGGCAGGTGACCACGTCGCGGTGTTGGGCCCAACAAGTCGTGAGCTGATGACGATCGTTCGTGGCTGCTGGCTTGCTGGAATCGCATCAATGGTGCTGCCGTTGCCGATGCGAATGGGCTCTCTTGACGAGTTTGTATCGTCGACGCGACTGCGCATTCGTCACGGTGATGCAAAGTTGGTGCTCATCGACGATCAACTCGCTCCCTTCTATGAAGCGATTGAGGGCGACCCTCCGATTGCTCCGATGGGATCTGTGTTGCCTGGTGCTCAAGGTGTGCCGTCCGGTGATGCGCTGATCGACCCAGAAGATGATCCTGATCGATTAGTCATTTTGCAGTACACGAGTGGTTCAACGAGTGAGCCAAAGGGCGTCATGATCCCTGATCGCGTGCTTGCAGCAAATATTGATGCTGCGTGTGAGGCAGCGTCGTTGCGTGAGGACGAAGTAATGGTGTCGTGGCTTCCGCTTTACCACGACATGGGGTTAGTTGGATTCTTGGCGATTCCCATGACGACTGGTGCTCAACTTGTTCAAGCAGCACCACAAGACTTCATGGCGCATCCAGCGAGCTGGATGGAGTGGGTGTCAGAGTGGGGTGGCACCGCCACTGCCGGGCCGAACTTTGCATGGGTTCTTGCCACCAGAGGTCTACGGCGGTCAACGACACTCGATCTTTCTTCGTTGACGCTGGCGTTGAGCGGGGCTGAGCCCGTTGACCCGAAAGCGATGGATGCGTTCTGTGCAGCAGCCGCTCCATATGGCTTTGATCCGGGAGCGGTATTCCCTGCATTCGGTATGGCTGAAGTGGCAATTGCAGGAACATTCCCTAGGCGTGGTCAGGGTCTTGTCTGGGACTCGATCGACCGTGAAGTTCTTGAACGTGACCGTGTTGCTGTTCCGCTCGATACAACCGATGAGGACGAGTTCACTCGACGTGGCCGACGCTTGCCGCTGCTTGGCACTGCGGTTCC
>JALRDI010000356.1 GCA_023257035.1 Ilumatobacteraceae bacterium
CAGTTGTCATGTCGCTTGGACGATTCTTTGATCGGTCATTCGGCCACTGCAAAAAACAAGATGTCCTGCTCGATGCCTGGGAGGTGCTCGAACACCGAGATTCACTACCCGATTGGTCTGTGCGAATGATTGGCGGGGCAGACGGGGCAAGTCGCGACTACGTGCTCGGGCTCCGCCGAAGGGCGCTGGAATTGAGGGCTGAGATAGCTGTCAACGCGCCTCGTGAACTGGTGCGAACAACTCTCGGCGAGGCATCAATGTTGTGGCACGCGGCAGGGTTCGGAGAGGATCCATCGAGCCATCCCGATCGTTTCGAACATTTTGGTATCGCGGTTGTCGAAGCAATGGCGGCGGGCATTGTTCCAATTGTGTTCGGGGCCGCGGGTCCTGCTGAGATCGTGCGCCACGGAGTCGACGGTTACCACTGGAACTCTGTCGACGAACTCATCGAGACGACCGAGCGAATCGCCGCTGACCAAGCCGAGTGGAAACAGCTCTCAGAATCGGCCAGATTGCGTGCCCAGCAATACTCCGATGCGGCGTTCGGTGAGCGGCTTCTCACATTGTTGAATTGAGGTGAGGGACTACGGTGCCCACACAACAGGAGTCCAGCGCAGGATGTGCCCTGAACCACCATCAACAGTCGAGCCATTGACTTCAAGACGAAGAAGGCGCCCGGACTCAACAGGCATCTCTTCGACGAGGCGATGGCTGAACTCCAGCAGGTCGCCTTCGTATGCAGGACCGACATGGTCGCATCCGTCCCATGAAACGACCTGGGCAAGGCCGGGAAGAATGCGGGTCAGCGACGCTTGTGCGAGCGCCTGAACATGCCCGCCGTACACCAGGCGTCGTCCGTTAGCGCCAAGCGTATGGTCGCGGTGCACAGCAGCCTGATTGAACGTGCTGCGAGCGAATGGCGCAGCGAGATCAATGTGGTCACGAAGTGGGTCGGTGCGATCTTCGCCAACAGACCAGTCGATCTTTGGCAAGGTTGACAGATCCCACTGAGGAACGGCGCCGGCAAGATCGCCAAGCGGGGTGGGATCAGACGGGCCCGGGATGTCATCTGCATGACCAGTGCCTCCTGCTCGAGCAGGAATCAAGGCGCAGCGTTCGTACTCAACGACTGGCCCATTCTCCGACGATGTCGTAATGCCAAGCCACACCTTGCCACGATGCTGGTCGCCCTTTGGTGCCGATTCTCTCAGCCCAAGAACTGTCGCAGTCGTTGTGAGGGTCTCGCCGACATGAACGGGGCGAAGGATTCGCACCGACCGGTAGTACAAGTTCGCAATCGCTCGCCGAGTTGCATTCGTCGTTTGGCCAATTGAGAAATGCATCACCAAGCCAGGATTCGCCAGAGCCTGAGAACCGCCTGAAACCTGTCGGTGAATGTTCTGGTCGGCAGTTTGTAGATGCTGATCACCGGTTACCGCTCGGTACCAGGTGTTATCACCCTCTGTGAGAGTGACTGACGGGAGCGGTGGGATCTGACCGCCTACGGTGAAATCTTCGAACATCGGACCAAATTCGTGGGGGAGAACCATGGTCGTGATGTTACGTTGCTTCGCCCGTGCGGCTCACATCGATGTTGCGAGTTTGTTCGTTACTGCGTTGAAAGCTCGTCGCAGACAGCGAGCAACTCGAGGGCTGCTTCGGCTGCTTCGGCTCCCTTATTCCCGGGGCCATCGACGGAACGTTCGTCTGCTTGGGCTTCGGTATCGACTGTCAGAATTCCATTCGTCACAACGCGACCCGAGTCAAGCCCAACACGCATGACCCCTGCAGAACTCTCATTCGAGACCACCTCGAAGTGGTAGGTGTCGCCCCGGAGCACCACGCCGAGTGCAATGGCAGCATCAAATTTGCCGGTCGCAAGCGCAGCCTGCATCGCAATTGGAATCTCAAGCGCTCCAGGCACCTTGATGGAAACGATGTCCTCCTCGGCGACTCCTGCGCGCAACAGCGCTGTCTTGGCTCCGTTCTCGAGGCGGTTAACAATGAGGTCGTTAAATCGTGCACACACCAAGGCGACACGTCTACCTATCCCATCGAGAGTAGGGCCAGCACCAGTGGTCAGGTTTTTGCTCACTGTTCCGCTCCTACTTGTCCGAAGTCGTCGGGGATGAGATGTCCCATGCGGTCGCGCTTCGTCTTGAGGTAGTGCTCGGCCTCGGGGTGAACCGGCACATGCAATGGTTCACGGCCTTCAATGGTGAGGCCGAAGCCGTCAAGACCACCGTATTTGGCAGGGTTGTTGGTGAGTAGGCGCAGCTTGCGAACACCGAGGTCAACAAGAATCTGGGCGCCGATTCCGTATTCGCGGCTATCGACTGGAAGACCAAGTTCGATATTTGCGTCAACGGTGTCAAGACCAGAGTCTTGAAGGTCATACGCCCGCAATTTGTGGCTGATTCCAATGCCGCGGCCTTCGTGGCCACGCAAGTACACCACTGCGCCACGGCCGTGTTCAGCAATTCGACGCATTGATTCGTGTAGTTGAGGCCCGCAGTCACATTTGACACTTGCGAATACGTCGCCGGTAAGGCATTCGCTGTGGACACGAACGAGCACAGGATCGTCATTCGATTCATCACCCAAGTCGCCTTTGACGAAGGCGAGGTGGGTTTCACCGTCCACAAGGCTTCGGAAGGCGTGGCATCGGAATTCACCAAATTCGGTTGGAACCCGAGCCTCGGCCGACCGAACGATGAGTTTCTCGCTGCGACGGCGATAGCGGATGAGATCAGCGATCGAGATGAACTTGAGATTGTGCTCGTCAGCGAATGCCCGAAGTTCTGGGCCGCGCATCATTGAGCCGTCTTCTGAGACCAACTCGCACAGCACGCCGGCTGATTCGCGTCCGGCGAGTCGAGCCAGATCGAGAGCGGCTTCGGTGTGTCCCGCGCGCTTCAGGACGCCCCCGGGTCGTGCCTGGAGAGGGAAGATGTGTCCGGGACGGTTGAACTCTTCGGCGGGAACCTCCCGGTCAGCTAGCGCCTTAATTGTTGCCGCACGATCAGCTGCCGAGATTCCTGTTGTTGTACCCGACCTGAGGTCAACAGTCACGGTGAACGCGGTTCCCTGCGACTCGTTGTTTGCCATTGGCGGAACCATGAGGGGAAGCCGAAGATCGGCACAGCGGTCGCCATCAAGCGAGACGCAAATCACACCAGAGGTGTAGCGAACGAAGAACGCAATGGAAGCATCGGTGGCGGCATCGGCAGCCATGATGAGGTCACCCTCATTCTCGCGGTCTTCATCGTCGGCAACGACAACAATGCCGCCAGCCGCAATGGCTGCAATAGCTTCCTCGACTGGATCGAGTCGGACGGTTTCCGGGTTGGTTTCGGTACTCATGGATAGTCCATTCAGGAGTTGAGGTGGGGGGTGATCATTCGCTCGACGTATTTTGCGATGACGTCAACTTCAATATTGACAAGGTCGTTTGGTTGTTTCGATCCGAGGTTTGTTACCTCGGCGGTGTGTGGGATGACAGCCACAGAGAACGTGTCATCGATGACGTCAACAATGGTGAGACTGACGCCGTCGACTGTCACTGAACCCTTTTCGACCATGTATTTGGTCAATTCGGAAGGAACACGCACTCGAAGATCTGGCACTCGCTCGACGATCGCACCGACAGCATCGACGTGCCCCTGGACGATGTGGCCCCCCATCCGTTGGGACGCAGCGACTGCTCGCTCAAGATTGACCGGGGTGCCAACACCGAGCTGGCGAAAGGCTGTGCGCTCCAAGGTTTCTTCGGAGAGGTCGGCCTCCCACATGGCGTCGGTGAACTCAACGACGGTGAGGCAGCATCCGTTCACTGCAATTGAGTCGCCTAGCCCTACGTCTTCGAGTACGGCCGATGCTCCGATGCGGAGGCGGCCCGATTCGAGAGACTCGACTACTCCAACTTCTTCAACGATTCCGGTGAACATCAGTGCTCAGCTCTTTCTTTGGTCGGTGGATCAACGAGGAGGAGGACATCGCCGTCAAGGACACGAGTGTCGATGATTGACCCGCGGGTGAAATCGCCAATCGTTTTACGAGAAGCGGTGTTGATCAGAGGGTACGAAGGGGCGCCTCCCATGAATCCTGGTGCGATGTAGACAGCCCATCGGTCGATAAGCCCAGCGTTATAGAACGAGGCCAGAGTGGTTGCTCCGCCTTCAACGAGTACCTGTAGGCAACCCTGCGAGCCGAGTTCGTCAAGTAGGTCTTCAAGGCTGGAAGACCATTGAAGGCATGGATGGACCTTTGCGCCATCTGGAGCTGTTCCGAGGACCACACGTATCGGATCTCGGCCCTCAACATGGCGAACTGTCAGAGAGGGATCATCCATTCGGACCGTTCCAGCGCCAACGATGATCGCATCGCTCTCTGCGCGTAGCCGATGTGCGTCGCGGCGAGCAGCTTCTCCTGTGATCCACTGTGATGAACCATCCGCCGCAGCGGTGTGGCCATCGAGAGTTGCTGCGATTTTTGCGAGAACGAACGGTCGACCAGTTCGACGATGATGAGCGTACGGAAGGAGTTGCTGGAGAACTTCAGATCCGCACACGCCAGTGTCGACGGTGATTCCCGCTTCGCGAAGAGTGGTTAGCCCGTTCCCGGCTACTTGAACATCAGGGTCGATGATTGCGACGACGACTCGGGAAATTCCTGCTTCGATAATCGCATCCGTGCATGGTGGAGTGCGCCCGACATGGCAGCAGGGCTCCAACGTAACAACGAGGGTTCCTCCACGAGCCTGCTCGCCGGCTTGTTGAAGCGCGGAGACTTCTGCATGAGCGCCACCGACGGGGGCGGTTGCACCGGCTCCAACAATGTTGCCTGATGCCGAAACCACAACAGCGCCAACCCACGGATTCGGCGAAGTGCGAGTTCGAGCAGTTTCGGCGACACCCATCGCGATGCGCATGAGCGCGGCATCATCGCTCGGATTTGGGGCGTCGATTGCGCCAAGATCGAAAGAAAACTCAGTCATGTTGCGTGCGGCGCGGGGTCATGCAACAAGAGAACAGCAACAAGGTGCTGCTTGCTCACCTGCTCTCATCCGGACTCTTACCGTCGGCCCCGGAGTTTCACCGGATCGGCCTTTGTCGAAACAAAGGTTCGCGGGCTGTACCGCCGGTCGGGAATTACACCCAACCCCGCAGGTCATTAAGTTGTGTTGTAGAGCGTACCCGCTGAGTTACGAACCGTTCGTGTTGTTCTCAAGGACTTCTTCGAGCAGCCCAGTTTCGACGTTGTACACGAATCCCCGGATGTGATCTTTATGAGTGATGAACGGGGTTGCTCGAAGGCGCCGCAGCGATTGCAAGACATCGGCGTGCGGATCAGAGAACGACTCGAGTGCCCACCATGGCTTGATGCCGATTTCGGCTTCGAGTTCAGCTTTGAAGGCGTCTTCGGTGACTTTCATTAGTCCACAATCGGTGTGGTGAAGCAGCACGATTTCTCTCGTCCCGAGGAATCGCTGTGAGAGGCATAGCGATCGGATGACGTCGTCTGTGATCACACCCCCGGCATTTCGAATGATGTGAGCCTCTCCATGTTGCAGTCCGAGAATCTCGAACGTGTCCATGCGCGAGTCCATGCAGCCGACGATGGCAAGTTGACGTTTGGGGTTGACCTGAAGGTGGCTGTCATCGAACCCGACTGCGTACCGACGGTTGTTCTCCAGCAGTTCGTCAGTGCTCGGAGTGAAGTCATTCTCAGAGGAGGGCATACCTACATTCTCTCACGTCTGACCACGCGCTATGCTGACAGAGCCGTCAAGCGAGTCCCGTGAGGCCCGCACGGCAGGAGCAACATGACACACCGTAAACAGGTCCTCGGGCCTGAGGATGTGCGCAGGGCTGTGACCCGGATGGCGCACGAGATTATCGAGCGAAATCGCGGCGTTGACGATGTTGTCCTACTGGGCATGCAACGAGGCGGCGTCTGGCTTGCCCAACTCCTTGGCTCAGAGATCGCCCGCATCGCTTCTGCGGTTCCAATCGGAACCATTGACGTGACACTTCACCGCGATGACATCGGGATGCGTCCGGTAACCCCTGGAACCTCCTCGGATGTCCCGACAGAAATTCAAGAATCGACAGTCGTGCTCGTCGATGATGTGCTCTACACCGGGCGCACTGTTCGCGCCGCCCTCGACGCAGTTTCAGATTTTGGCCGTCCAAGAGCAATCCAACTGGCGGTACTCATTGACCGAGGCCACCGGGAACTTCCGATCCGCCCTGACTTCATAGGGAAGAATCTCCCGACGAGTTCGGAAGAAGAAGTCGAGGTCACTCCTGACGGTGTGACGATCATCGAAGGGGACGACAAGGCATGACTCTCCATTTTCGGTCGATCGAAGAAGTCGGAACTGAGCGCATCCGGCGGCTTCTTGATCTCACTGAGCACATGGCAGCCGTCGGTCGGAGGCCCAATCCGAAAGTTCCTGCCCTGCGAGGAAAAACCGTATGCAATCTGTTCTTCGAGGATTCGACTCGAACACGTATGAGTTTTGATCTTGCGGCGAAGCGGCTGAGTGCTGACACGATGACCCTCGCGGTTTCTTCATCGAGCGTGAACAAGGGTGAAAGCCTTCGCGACACCGTCGAGACGCTCGACGCAATGGGTGTTGATGCGTTTGTTGTTCGGCATCGCACGAGTGGCGTTCCTTGGCAGGTGGCGAGTTGGACCCCGGCGGCCGTCGTTAATGCCGGTGATGGCTGGCACGCACATCCGACCCAAGCGTTACTCGATGCCTACACAATTCGGCATCGGCGAGGCCTGACCAACGACTTCGGTGGACTCAAGGTGGCGATTGTCGGCGATATTCGCCACAGCAGGGTTGCGCGTAGCACAACCGAAATTTTGCAGTTACTCGGCGCTGAGGTGATTCATGTCGCACCAAGAACACTTCTGCCGCCGACATCAGATGTCGTGACAACCACCCACCTCGATGACGTCGTTGGCGAAGTTGACGTGCTGTACATGCTGAGAATGCAGCGTGAACGGATGGGGGCAGGAATCGTTCCAGATGGCGGAGAGTATTCACGACGTTTCGCGCTCGACGAACGGCGCGCCGCTGCGCTTCGCAGTGATGCGCTGCTGATGCACCCCGGCCCGATGAACCGCGGAGTCGAAATGATGGTTGACCCAACAGAGCTCCAGCAATCAACGATTTTGGACCAGGTCACGAACGGCATCGCGGCGCGTATGGCGGTGCTGTTCGATCTTCTTGGGTCAGGCGGAATTGAGGAATGATGAATAAAGAGGCAGTGCTGTTCGCAGGCGGGCTCGTCGTTGACGAATCAGGTGAACGCCATTTTGATGTGCGAGTTCGCGATGGTCTGGTCGTCGAAACAGGAAGCGACCTTGCCGCCGGTGACGAAGAACGCGTTGACATCTCTGGATGCATCCTTGCTCCTGGCTTTGTTGATCTTCACACGCACCTTCGTGAGCCCGGAATGCCAGAGGCAGAAACGATTGAGACTGGTTCACGTGCTGCGGCGCTTGGCGGCTACACAGCGGTGGTGGCAATGCCAAATACCGACCCGACGCAAGACTGCGTCGAGGTCGTCGAGTTTGTCTCCAAACGCGGCCGCGAAATTGGACTTTGTGATGTTCGTCCATCAGGTTCGATCACGATCGGGCGGGCCGGGGCACAACTCACACCCTTCGCCGATCTCGCGGCGGTTGGAGTGCACCTCTTTACCGACGACGGATCAGGGGTGCAAGACGAGGGCCTCATGCGACGAGCACTCGAATATGCGGGAGAACTCGGAGTTGTGCTCGCGCAGCACTGTGAGGTTGCGTCACTCACCGCCGGTGCGGTGATGCACGAGGGGGAGTGTTGCTCTCATCTCGGCCTTCCCGGATGGCCCGCACTTGCTGAAGAACTCATGGTGCATCGCGATATCGAACTGTCACGACTCACCGGTTCTCCCGTGCACCTGCTTCACCTTTCAACAGCTCGAAGCGTCGAGTTGGTGAGGGGGGCGAAGGCGGACGGATTGCCGGTGACTGCTGAAGCAACGCCACATCACATCAGCTTGACTGATGAGCGGCTTTCGTCATTTGACACCCGGTACAAGGTGAATCCTCCACTTCGCACAATGGCTGATATCGAAGCGGTCACAGCAGGACTTCTCGACGGAACCATCGATGCGATTGCAACCGATCACGCCCCACACCCGTCGGCAGCGAAGGACCGTCCGCTCGATGAAGCCCCGCCAGGAATGCTTGGGCTTGAAACCGCTCTCGGTGTGGCAAGAGCTCATCTCGACTGCTCATGGCAGCACCTCATCGGCGCACTGTCATGGCGGCCAGCACGAATCGCTGGCCTATCTGATCGTCACGGTCGTCCGGTTTCTGAAGGTGAATCCGCAAATCTGGTTGTTATAGATCCAGATCCAGATTGGCAAGTGGATCCCTCGGCGCTCGCAAGCCGGAGTCGCAACACCCCGTACATTGGGGTCGACCTCAAGTCGCGAGTGCGTCACACAATGTTCGAAGGTCGAATGGTCGTCAGGGATGGGGTAGCAACAGCATGAACTCAGGTCAGATTAGAGAGGGAGCGCTTGTCCTTGCCGATGGCAGTGTCTTCGAGGGTGAACTTATTGGCGCGGAACATGCCGTCGCTTCGGGTGAGGTGGTCTTCAATACGGCGCTGTCGGGTTATCAGGAAATCATCACCGACCCGAGTTATGCAGGGCAGTTGATCACGTTCACCTACCCGCACATCGGGAATTACGGGGTCAACGCCGATGACGCTGAATCACGCGGTGTCTTCTGCCGGGGTGTCATTATCCGTGAGTTGGCGCGGCGCCATTCGAACTATCGGGCCGAGCAGGGGCTCAGCGAGTTCCTGTCGGGACATGGGCTATCCGGTATTGCAGGTATCGACACGCGCCGGCTTACCCGTTTGCTTCGCAGCCAGGGCGCAATTCCTGGGGCATTCGGGTCGTTGTCGGAAACTGAGTTGCTCGCGCGGGCTCGGCAGGAGTCTGGAACCGACGGGGTCGATCTGGTGTCGACGGTGACGACGGCTAACTCCTACACGGTGGGAAATGGAAGTCGTCGGATTGTTGCGTTGGACTTCGGCATCAAGACAACGATCCTTCGGCACCTTGCGACACTCGGGACGATTGAGGTTGTACCCGCGTCGACATCAGCATCAGATGTTCTTGCCCGTGAGCCAGATGGCGTGTTTCTTTCGAACGGACCTGGCGACCCGAGCATGCTCGACTCAATTGCGGATGAGGTGGCGCAACTTGTCGGAGCGGTTCCGCTCTTTGGGATCTGTCTTGGTCATCAGTTGCTCGGCCGTGCGATTGGAGCGAACACGGTGAAACTTCCATTTGGTCACCATGGGGGAAATCACCCGGTGAAAGACCTCACCACAGATCGCATTGAGATCACCTCACAGAACCACAACTTTGCCGTTGACGCAGATTCGTTTGGTCAGTTAGAGCGGGACGTCCACATGACGCATGTCAACTTGAACGACGGCGTGTGTGAGGGGCTCGAAGTTCGCGGTGCGCAGTGCTTCAGCGTGCAGCATCACCCCGAAGCCGGTCCTGGGCCACATGACAGCATCTATCTCTTTGATCGGTTTGCTTCGCTCATGGATGCTGACTCATCGTCTGGAAAGGCGGTGCGGTAATGCCTCGTCGGAATGATCTCTCATCAATTCTGATTATCGGCTCTGGCCCGATTGTGATCGGTCAAGCATGCGAGTTCGACTATTCAGGAACTCAAGCCTGTCGTGTCCTCCGAGAAGAGGGGTATCGCGTCATTTTGGCGAACTCGAATCCAGCGACCATCATGACCGACCCAGATTTTGCCGACGCAACCTACGTCGAGCCGTTGACATGGGAAGTAGTGGCATCGATCATCGAGCGGGAACAACCCGATGCGGTGTTGCCGACGCTTGGCGGTCAGACCGCGTTGAACATCGCGATGGAGCTCTTCGAACGAGGGCTGATCGGCGTTCCGGGGACGCCGGAAATGATCGGGGCTAATGCCGAGGCAATTGCGACGGCAGAGGATCGTCAGCAATTCAAGGACGCAATGATTGAAATTGGTCTCGATGTCCCACGGTCTGGCGTCGCGCACACGATGAATGAAGCGAGAGGAGTGCTCGAGAACATCGGGCTTCCTGTCATCATTCGGCCTGCGTACATTCTTGGAGGTCGGGGCACCGGAATTGCCTCAACAGCGGAGGAGTTCGAGCGGGTTGCATCAAATGGGCTCGCCGCAAGCCCGATCAGCGAGATTCTTATCGAGGAATCCATTGCTGGCTGGAAAGAGTACGAGCTCGAGGTGATGCGCGATCGCTCAGACAACTGTGTGATCATTTGTTCAATCGAAAACGTGGACCCGATGGGCGTTCACACTGGTGACTCGATCACTGTCGCTCCGCAGCAGACTCTGACTGATGTCGAATACCAAGAGATGCGTGATGCTGCAATTCGGTGCATCCGTCGTGTCGGCGTTGAAACCGGTGGTTCGAATGTTCAGTTTGCGGTTGATCCCGCCACCGGTCGACAGGTTGTTATTGAGATGAACCCGCGGGTCTCGCGATCGAGCGCCTTGGCGTCGAAGGCGACTGGCTTCCCGATCGCAAAAATGGCGGCTCGTCTTGCGGTGGGTTACACCCTTGATGAGATTCCGAACGATATTACGAAGGCGACACCAGCGAGCTTCGAACCTGTTATTGACTACGTAGTGACGAAGATCCCGCGGTGGGCGTTCGAAAAACTTCCCGGCTCGTCAGGAATTCTCGGAACACAGATGCAGTCGGTTGGCGAAGCGATGTCGATTGGTCGAACCTTCACCGAGAGCGTCCAGAAGGCGATGCGTTCGCTGGAGCAAGGACGTGACGGCCTCATCGATACTCGATCGATTTCGTCTCTGGCTGCTCACTCTGACGATGAGTTACTCGAGATGTGTGCGATCCCGACTCCCGACCGTCTTGTGCAGGTTGCGGAGTTGTTGCGCAGGGGCATCACAGCTGAGCGGGTGCATGATGCGTGCCGCATCGATCTTTGGTTCCTTGACCAGATGCTGATGCTCTGCGAAGAATTTGAGCATCTTGCTTCGCTCACGCTTGATCAACTCGACCGTCGCGCAATGCGCCGCGCGAAGCGGCTCGGTTTCTCTGATCGTCAGATCGCAGACATCCTTGCGGTCGGCGAAGACGACGTGCGGTCAGCTCGAATTGCTGTCGGGGTGCTTCCGACGTATAAGACGGTTGATACCTGTGCTGCGGAATTTGCTGCGGACACGCCATACCACTACTCGACATGGGAAGACGAAGACGAAGTTCGTGAATCCGATCGAACCAAGGTCGTCATTCTCGGATCAGGCCCAAACCGTATTGGGCAAGGTATCGAGTTCGACTATTGCTGCGTTCATGCAAGCTTTGCCCTGCGCGATGCTGGCTTCGAGACCATCATGGTCAACTGCAACCCCGAGACGGTGTCGACCGATTACGACACAAGTGATCGCTTGTATTTTGAGCCGCTTACCCGTGAGGATGTGCTGAACATCATCGATGCGGAGAAGCCGGCAAAGGTGATTGTCTCGCTCGGCGGTCAGACT
>JALRDI010000020.1 GCA_023257035.1 Ilumatobacteraceae bacterium
CCGAATGTGTCGTCGAGAACCTCGCGGGCATCTTCGTGGAAGAAGTCGACTGGTTTGCGACCGTTCTTACGATCGGCGTAGTCGTTGTGCATGTTCTCGCTCATCGGACCGGGCCGGTAGAGAGCGAGAACAGCCGAGACGTCTTCGAACGAGTTCGGCGCCATCCGCCGAAGCAACTGACGCATCGGCGGTGACTCAAGCTGGAACACGCCAACGGTGTCACCTCGCGCCAGCAATTCAAAGGTTGCTGCATCATCAAGAGGCACCGAATCAATGTCGAACGATGGGTCAAGCGACGATTGGATCATTGCCTGCGTGTCGCTAATGACATCAAGGTTTCGCAGGCCGAGAAAGTCCATCTTCAGCAAGCCCAGTTCTTCAACGCCATGCATCTCGTACTGCGTGACGACCGGAGCATCCTCTGGAGGCTTGCCGCTCTCTGGCTTTCGTTGAATCGGTAGGTATTCGGTCACTGGCTCTTTGGTGATCACTACAGCAGCTGCATGAATTCCGTCGGAGCGTTTCAGACCCTCGAGACCCTTCGCGACATCGACAACCTTTTTGACATCCTCATCCGAGTCGTACATTGCTCGCAGTTCTGAAGCTGCTTTGTAACCATCTGCGTACTTCTCGTTCTGTTCAAAGCAGTACTTGAGGGGCGTATCTCGCCCCATCACCAGCGGGGGCATCGCTTTCGCAACGCGGTCACCTACGGCATACGGGTAGCCCAGAACGCGGGCTGCATCACGAACTGCATTACGCGCCTTAATCGTCCCGAATGTGATGATTTGAGCAACGTGGTCACGCCCATATTTCTCGGCGGCATACCGAATCATTTCATCGCGGTATCGGGAGTCGAAGTCCATGTCGATATCTGGCATGGAAATACGCGATGGGTTCAAAAAACGCTCGAAAAGGAGGTCGTACTTAATCGGATCAAGATCTGTGATCCAGAGGCAGTACGCCACGGCACATCCTGCGGCTGAACCACGGCCTGGACCAACACGAATACCTGAATCACGGGCGTGGCGAATGAGATCCCAGGTCACCAAGAAGTACGAGGCAAATCCCATCGACGCGATGACCTCAAGTTCGTATGACACACGCTCGACCACATTGTTCGGAAGAGATGCACCCCATCGCCGTTTCGCGCCCTCCCAAGTGAGGTGTTCGAGGTAGGCCCTGTCGTCAGCGAAGCCTTCGGGGAGTGGGAAGTTTGGTAGAAGCGCTTCACCAAATGTGATCTCTACGTCAGCTCGCTCAGCAATCCACAATGTGTTGTCACACGCTTCGGGGTACTCACGAAATTGATGGCGCATTTCGACAGCTGGCTTCAAATAGTGCTCGTGTCCATCGAATTTGAACCGGTTCTGATCACTCATCAACGAGCCGGTCTGAACACACAGCAATGCATCGTGCGCAGCATGGTCGTCACGATGGGTGTAGTGCGAATCATTCGTCGCAAGAAGCGGCGCTCCGATTCGACGTGCAATCTCGATGAGCTGAGGGTTTGTCTGCTTCTGTTCTGGCAAACCGTGATCTTGCAATTCGATGAAGAGGTTGTCTTTGCCAAAGATGTCTTGCAGCCGGGCAGCCTTCTCAACCGCTCCCGATTCGTCACCCCGCAGTAATGACTGCAGCACATGACCACCAAGGCAGCCCGTCGTCGCGATTAAGCCTTCGGAGTACCGCTCGAGTAGCTCCCAGTCAATACGGGGCTTGTAGTAGTACCCCTCGAGAAACGCAAGGCTCGACAACTGAATGAGGTTTCGATAGCCGGTCTGATTCTCAGCCAACAATGTGAGGTGGTAGTAGAGCTTCTGCCCGGCCTCAGTGTCACCGCCTGAATCATCAAGGCGACCTCGGCGAGTTGGTCGCTCATGACGACTGTCATGAGCCATGTAGGCCTCTGTGCCGATAATCGGCTTAATCCCGCGATTACGGCACTCTTTGTAGAACTCAAGAGTTCCGTACATGTTGCCGTGATCGGTGATGCCGATCGCTGGCTGACCATCAGCGACTGCCGTCGCAACAAGTTCGTCAAGGCGCGCCGCCCCATCAAGCATCGAGAACTCGGTGTGGACATGCAGGTGGGTAAAAGAATCGGTCACGTAGTCGAAGAAATGGTTGTCGGCGTTCGGTATCGGTGTCTCAAAAACTGAATTACAGGTATGTGATCTGTTGACTGTACCAGAGCAGCGAACTGCTCCGTTGAGGAGAATTTAGAGATATGTACCGCTTCGATCTTCAGGAGCTGCCCCTGTTGCAGGCAGTTGACGCATTTGTTCAAACTGCTGCTTCGCAGCGACCTGCTGGGCAAATAACGCAGCTTGAATGCCGTGGAAGAGACCTTCGAGCCATCCGACCAACTGTGCCTGAGCAACCCTCAATTCTGCTTCGCTCGGAATATCGTCGCCCTCAAATGGAAGAGCGATCATCTTGAGTTCTTCTTGAAGATCAGGCGACAATGCCTCAGACAGTTCGACGAGTGAACGCTCATAAATTTCCGCGAGCCGCTCGCGACTCGCTTCATCGAGCGGGGCCTGGCGGACTTCTTCGAGTAACTGCTTCACCATCGACCCGATTCGAAGTACCTTGCCGGGCTCGGTAATTGCGCCCTCGGGGCTGCTTTCCTGGTCGTCAGAAATCCCCACCACTTCAGGACGTTCCACATCACTCTCAGTCATCACATCTCTCCTTTCAGACGGGGCCTATCGGGCGACGACGCTGTCGCTACCAACAGATTTTCCAAAATTTTACCCGAGGCCACGTCCAGCGATAAGCGGAACAAGCACCTCATCTGGCGTGAGTGATCCATGCCGGCAGATCAGCTCAAAAGGACCAGAATCGGCAGCCTCAAACAAGCTGACGGGTTCGAACGGAGCGACGACAACGTCACCAAGACGGTTCAACATCGGCGTCGGAAAATGCATACCGAACCAACCCTCATCGATCACATCAGATCGTCGCTTCACCCAAGCGAAATCACCGAACTCGGCACACGCAGCATCGAATAGTTCATCCTCTACTCCTGAGCGAGCGTGCATCCATCGCATACGCCCTTCTCCAGATTGGAATTCGATGAGGTGCAGAATCTCCTCGCTCGGAACAACAACCTGGTCGCCGACCTCAACCTGGCCGTGATCGGCCGTCACCAGAACCACGGCATCACTCGGTAGTCGTCGCAGAAGGTCACCGATCATGCTGTCAGCCGCAACCAACTCGGCGTCGTAAAACGCTCCAAAGCCTCGTTCATGAGCGATCTTGTCAATCCCTGGGTAGTACGCATGCACAAAAGATGCACCATTTGCAACCAAATCGGCCGCAACGACGGGCAGCGAAGACAACGCTCGATACCCGTGTGGCACACCACCAAACAGATGAGCATCAGAGAATGACGAGCCAATAAGTTCCTGACTCGTTACGTACGGCACCCGCTGTCCGCAGAATGCACGAGTCGGCTGCAACTCACGAGGAGGAACATCATGGCGCCGCTCCCCTGCGTCGGTTGCCCAACGCAACATGTTGGTCACGGCACCCCTCATCAGCATTCGGTAACCAAGCACTCCGTGTTCGGCTGGTGTAAGGCCAGTAGCGATCGATGTCAATGCGGTCGCTGTGGTGCTCGGCGCGACAGTGGTAATCGAACCACCGATGAGCGAAGCGAGATTCGGAGCAATATTTCGGCGCTCCTCGAGTTGATTCCAACCAAGGCCATCGAGCACAACCAGAACAACCGAAGATGCGCCGATCACAACATCAGGAATCCAACTCGGAAGTGTTGCGCCTCCAAGGAGTGCCGGCATGAGACCGCTGACATTCGCACCGTTGTAATCAGGAAGGCATGCAACAGGTGCACTGCCTTGTTGCCCATCAATGGTTAGATCCATCTTGCCCTCGGTCACAACGACAGTCCAGCAGACACAGTCACTAACACCAACATCGAGACGGCTCGTCGATCTATCACCCGACTCGCGCTACAAGCCATTGACGACGACCGCGACGGCCTACGATGGTTGCGTGCGCGTTTCAACCAGAGGTGACTATGCCTGTCGAGCATTGCTCTCCCTCGCGCTCAGAACAGATGAGGCTGGCCCGACGTCGGTCCGCGATATCGCAGAACGCACCGGCCTTCCGCAGCCATACCTAGAGCAAATCTTGCTTGCGTTAAAGGGTGCCGGCCTTGTTCGATCAAAACGCGGAGTCGGCGGCGGATATGTTCTTGCCCGTCAACCATCTGAAATTCGGCTCTCTGAGATTCTCTCAGCTGTTGACGGACCAATCACTCTTGGCGATTTTGGAGAGCCCCACACCGACGGGGCATGCGACCACGAAGGTCAGTGTGTATTGCTCTCCATCTGGAATGCTGCTGGTGACGTCATGAGGTCGCACCTTGATGGATACACCCTCGACGCCATCGTCAATATGGCGGCAGGCGAAGCCTCGTGGCCCTCAGCCACCGGGTAAGTCATCGACGAGCGGCTGAAGACCGCTGAGCATTGAGTGCAGATCATCTGCAAGGTCACTCGAAAATGAGACGCGCTCGCCTGATCCAGGGTGATCGAATTCCAGTTGCGCCGCGTGCAGAAACGGACGCTCCATCCCGAGCGTTGGCCGCCGCTGCCCGTACCACGGATCACCAATCAGCGGATGCCCGATCGATGACAGGTGAACTCGAATCTGGTGCGTTCGTCCGGTCTCAAGCGAGCATTCAAGAAGCGAGCAGTCAACTGGTTCGGAGTAGCGCTGAATCACTTGATATTCGGTTCGCGATTCTCGACCATCAGCGACCACTGCCATCTTGAGAGGATCTCTTCGAGATCTGCCAATCGGAGCGTCAATCACCCCGTGAAGAGCAGTTGGGTGACCCCACACAAGTGCTCGGTACATCCGGGTCGCCGAGTGATCTGCAAACTGAGGAACGAGGCCTTCATAAGCCTGTGGTGTCCGGGCGACGACAAGAAGCCCTGTGCTTCCGGCATCAAGGCGGTGGACAATTCCCGGCCGGTGCGCTTCCCCAACATCTGCGATTTCTGGGAACACTGCAAGCAGTCCGTTGACGAGAGTTCCAGCATCATTGCCGGCACCGGGGTGAACCACCAGACCGGCTTGCTTGTCAATCACGATGATGTGGTCGTCGGCGTGGAGCACTGAAACTTCAACGGTGTCGTCTGCCTCAGGAAATGTTTCACCCGGAATCTGCGATGGGTCAACAGACACCTCTTGCCCCTCGGCGAGACGTATTTTTCCGCTTGTTTCAACCACGCCATCGACGAGCACGGTTCCACTCTCGACAAGGCCGGCCGCAACTGATCTCGACACATCGAGGATGAACGCAACAATGCGGTCGACGCGCTCGCCATCAAGCGCGCTGGGCACTATTTCAACCAGCATCACCCTCACCTTCCGACAAACGACCTCGACGAGAATCGGTCAGCACCGACAAAATCAACAACGCGGCCCCAACGTTGATTGCGATATCTGCGACGTTGAACACCGGAAACCATCCAAAGTCGATGAAATCAACGACCGCACCTCGTAGGAATCCGGGTGACCGGAACAGCCGGTCAACGAGGTTTCCGATCGCGCCACCGACGAGAACCCCAACTGCAACCTGATTCACGAGTCTCGGTTGACCAGAGATCGACTTCGCCAAGAACATCACGACCACGAATGCGCCGATTGCGATCAGTGGGCCAAGCGATGAACCAGCGCCGAATGCCATACCTGAGTTGTACGTCAGCCTGAATCTCAGCGTCCAAACAACGTCGACAGTTCCATCAGCCAAACGGCTAACAGCAAGTTGCTTCGCTATCTGATCGAGAACAACCACAAACGCAGCAAGAACCCAAGCAAGCAGTTGCTTGGGATACCGCGCCTTGAATGTCATCGTCGTCCGATCCCGCCGACCTTCTCTTCTACAAGTTCCCGAGCCCAAGGAATTGCCTCTAGCCGAGGCCGTGGAATTGGCTTCAGGGAAATTACCGAATAGCCGTACGTGCCAACTTCCATTCGGGCAAGTGCTTCATCAATCTCAACGACCGACTCACGGGCTTGCGCGCTGAGCGCAAGATCACGCTCGCGTTCTACGACCATCGTGTCGCCTTCGCCACCTTCGTCATCAAACTGAACATCGCCCATTTCGGCTTCTTCGATGAGGCTTGTGGCTTCTGCGTCTAATTGATCAGCTTGCCCGATGAGGCGCGCCCGCTCTGCAATCAGTAGGTCGCGCTGTGCCTTGAGGAATTTCACATCGAAGTCTTTGGTGTAGGCAATCCCGTCCTTCGTGCGACCACGAACTTTGGGCGCCTCTGGAGCTGCTATCACGGATTTCTTCGCTGGAGCAGCCTTCTTAGCTGGCGCAGTTTTCTTGGCTGGCGCAGTTTTCTTGGCTGGCACAGTTTTCTTGGCTGGCACAGTTTTCTTGGCTGGCGCGGCCTTCTTTGCCGGAGCCTTCTTTGCCGAAGCCTTCTTGACTGGCACAGATTTCTTGGCTGGCGCAGCCCTTCGCGCTCACTCTGGCGCGCAAGGGAAAAGAAGCGACGCTTTCCGGCCATGTCCCGCTAACGGACGAAAAGGAAAAACTCACCGCGCAATTGTCCGCCGCTGGACTAAGCGTTGCGGATCAAACCGCCTATGCGACAGGCGCTCCGGAAGCTTTCAACGCGCTTGTCGATTTCGCAGCCATTCAGCTGGCCAGACTCGATCCGGCGCAGGCGACGCTTTCTGATGCGGAACTGACGATCAGTGGCACGGCGCGCGATGACAAT
>JALRDI010000032.1 GCA_023257035.1 Ilumatobacteraceae bacterium
GGTATACATGCCGATCATCACCAAGATGAATGAGCCCGAGATGCCGGGAAGGATCATTGCGCAGATGGCGAGCGCTCCGGCGAGGACGAATACCCAGACGGGGCGAGTGACAAGTTCTGGGCCGATTGCGTGTGTGTCGGAGCGGAGCCCGAGGATGAAGAACAGCGCTGCCCCAACGGTGACCGCGATGATGGCATGGCCTGCGGTGCGCGTGTTGATGAGCGTCCATGCGATCACGACTGAGCCTGCGACGAGTCCTAGGAAGACCGATGAGGTTCGAACAGCCTGGTCCTCGAGGAGCCGTTCAATGATTGCGGACAGTGCCGCTATCGCAATGAGAATTCCAGCGAGAAGTGACAGCAGCCAACTCCACTCGACCGACTTTGCTTTGCGGACCGCACCAGAGCCATCCCGGGAGAGAAGCGACCGTAAGGCTGATGCACCTCGGTGGATGTTCTCAATGAGACGCTCGTAGATTCCAAGAACGAGGGCTACTGTTCCGCCGGAAACCCCGGGGACAATATCGGCTGATCCCATGGCGAACCCGCGCGCGAGTTGACTGGCAATGTTGGTGAGCGGCACGAACGGAAAGGCTAACTTGCTGGTGTTTCCGGCACGAGGACATCAAGAAGTGTTGCCTGTTCGGCGCCGCTCGTGACCCGTGCCTGTGCCGATGGTGGCAGTGCGATTGAGTCACCGGTTTCTAAATGGTGAACCGTGCCATCGACAGTGGTGACGTTGATGTCACCATCCATCACGAAGATGAAGCGGAAGGTGAACGGAGAGAGTTCACTGGTCTCGGAGTGCTCGGCGGTTTTTACTCGCCGTACTTCAACGACACCGCGAGTAGCTGCGCCGATTCCGCTGTCATCGCTCGCGAAACCCGGGTGATCCCAGTTGTCGGAGAAATGGCCGGGGGAAGAGAAGACGAATTGTTGCCCACCCCATGAATGGTCGCCGTAGGTGCCGTTTGGCAGCGTCATTTCGTGATCGAAGTTGGTGAGGTGATCGGCGGGACAGCCGACCTCAACAATGTCGAAGCCAGGCGAAGTGGCAAGCACTCGGTGCCGAATTCCTGGCGGTTGCAACACGATGTCTCCAGGCTGCATGCGGATGGTGTCGCCTTGGCCCTCATAGAGAACGTCGACCCAGCCGGTTCGCACGGCGAGAAATTGAAACTTGACATCGTGAAAGTGCACGTCGTCGGGAACTTCGCCACCATCGGGAACCGCGATATGAGACGCGACGTAGCGACCATCCCATCGACCCGGAATGAGGTCGCGGTACGTCATCGATGCGCGACCGGTGTGCCCTTCGTCATTTCTGCCGAGTCGACTGACAACGATGGGGGTTCGGCGAAGACAGAGTGTCTCGCCGCTGGGTGACCGAACCGTTGCCTCGTATGGATCATCTGCAGGACGAATCGTCAGAACGACCCAGCCATTTGCCTTGTATTCCGCTATCGCATCGGAGAGGTCGAGGACATCGATGGTCGTGGGTTCGGTCATGTCAGTAATCGATGCCGCGTTTCGCTCGGATGCCTTGGGCATAGGCGTGCTTGATTTCAGTCATCTCAGTGACGGTGTCTGCGATGTCGATGAGCGCTTGAGGAGCATCACGACCCGTGATGACGATGTTGACGTGCTCTGGACGTTGCGAAATGGTGGCAACCACTTCGTCGGTGTCGATCCATCCCCAGGCGCACAGATAGGTGAGTTCATCCAAGATGACGAGTTGGTGGTCGCCGGCTGAGATCACGGCTGAGGCCTGCGCCCAACCCTCACGGGCGATGTTCCGATCGTGGTCGAGGTTTTCGGAGTCCCACGTAAATCCGTCGCCGAACGAATGCCACTCGACACCGAGCTTGCGACCCATCTTCTCTTCGCCAACTCGCCAATCACCACTTTTGATGAACTGGCATACGGCAACGTTCCAGTCGACGGCGAGGCCTCGAACCATCATTCCAAATGCAGACGAACTCTTTCCTTTGCCGTTTCCCGTATTGAGAACGACAAGAGATGATGCTGATCGAAGCCCATCTGGTCGTGGGTCTTCGGTGAGCGGCTCATCGGTGAGATGTGCGTCGTCTTGGGGGTTCATCGATTCAGACATGCCTTGTTGAGCATAGGTGTGCGGATGTCGACCTGCCCTACGGATCGAGATTCGTTGCGAACCCTCATTGCCCTGTTATGTTCTGATTGTCGCTTCGTGAGCGAAGTCCGGTGAGATCCCGGCGCTGTCCCGCAACGGTAGTTCTGGCATGTTCCAGACGAGCCCGGTCGACCACGTGGCGAGCGATAACCACCCTCGAGGCACAGGGAGGCTCGCCGGTCAGCCCGCTGGCCTCGATCCAACTTGCGCTCCGTTTTTAGGAGACAACTTTGAAACGAATGATCCGACTTGCGGTTCTTGTTCCGCTCATGCTGGCTGTGTCGGCATGTGGGTCCACCACCAAAGAAGCTGCGGAGACGACCATTGCAGTGGTTGATTCCGAGGAGACATCTGAGTCCTTGGCTCCAGCCGAAGAAGCTGAGGTTTCTGAACAGGCTGACGAACCGGCGACCAGCGAGGAAAGTACCCCATCAGTACCGACCGCGATCATTTCGTTGTCACCTACCGCAACCGAGATGTTGTATGCGGTTGGTGCTGGAGACCAGGTGCTCGCGGTCGATGATTTCTCAAACTTCCCGGCCGAGACGGCAGACAAGATGCCCGGCGTCAGTGGGTACGACCCGAACGTTGAGGCGATTATCGGCCTCGGCCCAGATCTCATCGTGACCGATGGAACGAACCCGGATCTTCTCGATGCTCTCGATCGTGCCGGCATCCCACACTGGGAAGGGCCTGCTGCTGTCGGCATCGAAGACACCTTTGCCCAGATTCTCGAACTCGGTGCGGCAACCGGCCATTCCGATGAGGCCGAGGCACTTGTCGCAGAGTTGACGGCCGACCTCGATGCACTTCTTGAGCGAATTGAGAGTCTTCCGGCGCTCGACACCCCGCTGACGTACTACCACGAGCTCGACAACACGTATTACTCCGTGACAAGCGAAACGTTCATCGGGTCGACCTATTCGCTGCTCGGACTCCGCAATATTGCCGACCTAGCAGAGGACCAGTCGTACGGGTACCCGCAGTTATCGGCAGAGTTCATTCTTGATAAGGACCCAGACATCATCTTTTTGGCATGCACCCTGTACTGCGGTGAGACGCCGGAGTCAGTGGCTGCTCGCCCGGGATGGGACGTGTTGTCGGCGGTTGCTGCCGGTCACGTGGTTCCGCTGAACGATGACATCGCCTCTCGTTGGGGTCCGCGCACGGTTGAGCATATGGCCGCGGTCGTTGACGCAGTTGAGGCCGTATTCGCTGCAAACGAGACCGAGTAACAGTGGCTGAGCAACGACGTTCGATCACCGCGAAGGTGTTGTTGTCGTTGCTCATCCTTGTTGTTGTTGCATGCGCTGGTGCTATGAGCGGCCCGGCCGGACCAGACTGGTGGCGTATTCCTCTCGCCCTTCTCGAGCGCATTCCTGGCTTTGGCGAAGGTGGTCTCGGTATCTCGAGTGGGGTGACCGAGCGAGAGTGGTCAATCATCTGGGATATTCGTATGCCCCGCGTGGTGCTTGCAGGCATCGTCGGCGCAACGCTCTCATTAGGCGGGGCGAGTTATCAGGGTGTGTTTCGTAATCCGCTCGTCGATCCGTACCTGTTGGGTGCAGCCGCAGGCGGCGGACTCGGCGCAACGATCGTGATCACGACGATTGGCAGCGATCGTCTTGACTGGCCTGTTGACCCGGTCCCGCTGGTTGCCTTTGTCTTCGCGCTCGGCACGGTCGCTGTGACGTATCTCGTTGGCGCGTCGTTTGGCGGCATGAAGACGTCGAGCACGTTGGTACTTGCTGGTGTCGCAATGGTGTCACTCACCACCGCAATCCAGACGTTCATTCTTCAGCGAAATTCTGACGTTGTTCGTGAGGTGTACAACTGGATTCTTGGTCGCCTCGCAACAGCGTCGTGGGGTGATGTCGTTCTCGTATTGCCGTATGTCGTGCTGTCGACGACGGTGCTGCTCTTTCATCGGCGCCACCTCGACGTCTTACGAGTCGGTGACGAGGAGGCGGCAGCCCTTGGTATCCCAGTTGCCCGCGTGCGCCTTACCGTCGTGGTTGCCGCCACGCTCGGAACAGCTGCAGTTGTTGCCGTCAGCGGGCTCATCGGCTTCGTCGGTCTTGTTGTGCCTCATATGGTTCGCCTGATGGCCGGATCGACTTATCGGGTGGTCATTCCGCTTGCAGTCACCGTCGGAGGAGCGTTCCTCATCCTTGCCGACATCCCCGGTCGCACACTCTCGTCACCTGCGGAGGTGCCGATCGGTGTGGTGACCGCATTCATCGGAGCTCCGTTCTTCATCATTCTGCTTCGCACTCGTCAGGTGACTCGATGAGTTCGGTCGAGTTCCAGCACCTCGCTGTCAATTACGGCCGGCGAACGGTCATTCGTGACTTTTCGATGGCGGTGCCGTCGGGCAGTTGGCTCGGGCTAATCGGGCCAAACGGTGCTGGTAAGAGTTCGCTTCTTCGGTCGGTCGCAGGGCTCGTGAAGTATTCAGGTGACATCGTTGTCGATGGTTCGTCTCTCTCGCTGCGGAGTCGCTCACGCCGAGCCTCACTGGTCGCGTACGTGCCGCAGGAGCCGATTCTTCCCGATGAGATGACGGGTCGTGAATACGTCATGCTCGGGCGCACGCCACATATTGGATACTTCGGTCATCCGACAAAGCACGATCGGGCGATGGTTGACGATGTCATCGGCCGTCTCGGACTTGACGAAATTGCACCGCGCCAACTGGGCGTGTTGAGCGGCGGTGAACGGCAGCGGTTAGTTATCGCTCGAGCGCTTGCGACCGAGGCTCCCATCTTGCTGCTGGATGAGCCGACAAGTGCTCTCGATATCGGCCACCAGCAGCAGGCGTTCGAGCTTGTCGAACGTTTACGTCGAGAGCACGGTTTGACCGTTATTTCCGCAATGCATGACCTCACCCTTGCGGGGATGTATAGCGACCGACTTGCGCTGATGCATGAAGGAAGCGTCGTTGCTGACGGGTCGGTTGAAGCGGTGCTGTCTGCTGAGACCTTGGCTGAGTTTTACGGGGTTCGGGTAACTGTTCACCGCGAGGCCGACGGCACGGTTGTTGTCGTTCCTCGGCGAGAACAACTCTGAGCATTGCGTTGGGGCAGACTTAACTGATGGCGGTCGACAGTCGACAAGTTGCGCGTGAGGTTGAGGGATGTATCAAGTCTCAACACCGTTTTGTGCAATGGCTTGACGAGCAGCCGCAAATTGGGATCACTCAGCCAAGTTTGTTGCCTGGGTGGTCTGTTGGGCACCTGCTCACCCACCTTGCGCGCAATGCGGACAGTTATGTGAACCTGTTACACGGGCGTCCGCAATACGAAAGTGTTGCTGCCCGGAATTCAGCGATCGAGTCTGGGGCGACGCGGCCGTGGAGCGAACAGGTCTCTGATATTCGAGAGTCATGTGAACGCCTGGGTGCTGGGCTGTCGTCCCG
>JALRDI010000054.1 GCA_023257035.1 Ilumatobacteraceae bacterium
ATTGTTTTTCGCGTCGAGCAACGACTTGGTGTATCAGTTCGACTATTCCGGTGAGCCGAAACGGGTCGTCATTGATTTGTCAGATGCTCAGATTTACGATTCATCGACGGTGGCAGCCTTGGATGCGGTGGTCAAGAAATATGAAGACCGTGGCGTGTTGGTTGAGATCATCGGAATGAACGAACCAAGCCAGCGGTGGCACGAGTTGAGCGGAAGCCTCAACAGCCACTGACCGCAGAGAGTGCCCTCGGCAGGATTCGAACCTGCGCACACGGCTCCGGAGGCCGATGCTCTATCCCCTGAGCTACGAGGGCGGGATGACGTGGAAAGGCTACCGCCGGCTGGTGGCGACGGGTGCAGTGCGAATGCCACGCCAACTCTTACCTGTGTGTCACACCCACCGCGTACGATCAGTTGAATGGGAATGAAACTCGTCGTCGCAAATGACCTCGAGACCCTTGCCGACCATCTAGTTGAGCATCTGAACGATTCGCAACGAGACCCATTCACACCTGAGTCCATCGTTATTCCCGGCGATGGAGTGCGCTCGTGGTTAACCCATGCGATCGCAACTCGCATGGGCATCTGCTCAAATATCAATTTTTCGTACCCTGCGAAATTTCTGAGAACTACCTTCGATCTCGAATCGAAACTCGGGCTCTGGGAGACAGGGCCGTTGACATGGGCGATTCATGCCATCCAAAAAGAAGACGGTGTCGACGATCTGCTACGAGCCCGCGCAATTGCCGACGTGTTTGACCGCTACATCCTGTATCGGCCACACATGGTGAGACGGTGGTCTGACGGCGAAAATGTTGACGGATCACTGCAGGCGCTGGCCGACCATCACCGCTGGCAACCTGAGCTGTGGCGAGCGCTCGAAGCCCGTATCGGGAGGTCGGATGCTCGAACCTTTGAAGAACTGACGCAACCCCATTCAGTTGATCTTGTCTCGAATGTGAACTCGCCTGAGCGAGTTTTCGTATTTGGTTTGACCACGTTGCCTCAACCTCAACTCGATCTCTTTCGAGTGCTGTCCTTGAAGACCGAGGTCATCCTTTTTGCCCCAGCCGCGTCAACGGCTCGTTGGGAGTCTGTTTGCGCTGGTTTGGGCGAAGAGTTGCGATTCCCAGTGTTGCGTGACGGCCATCCTCGCTCTGCTGCTGGCTTTCGTTTAAACGAAGTCTGGGGTCGCACAAACGAAGAGGGCCACACCCTCTTGCTCGACACAGTGAATGTGGCGCATGGTGAGATTGTGGGCCCCTCGCTTGGTGGAACAGTCACCACTGATTTCGAGAGAAGCAGCCTGCTGTCATCTCTGCAGAATGCAATTTCGCAAGATGCCTTACTTGATCATGAGGTCGCTCCCGATCGCAGTGTTGTCATTCATCGAACCTTTGGAGCAACTCGCCAGGTAGAGGTATTGCGAGATCACCTCCTTCATCTCTTCAACGAGCGGCGAAGCGACGGTTCGGTGGTGTTTGAGCCCAGAGATGTCGTCGTGCTCACACACGATGTTGAGCGTTTTGCTCCGCTCGTGCAGGCAGTCTTTGCAGGAAGCCCCGAGGCTGGCCTCCCTGAGATTCCTGTGCAGATCGCCGACCGTTCTCTTGGGGTCACCAATCCGATCGCTTCAGTCGGGCAACAACTCCTTCGGTTACTCGATCGGCGCTTTCGCACGACTGATGTCGTTGAACTCTTGGCTCAACCGATTGTTCGACAGCGTTTCGATCTCGATTCTTCTGAAGTTGAACGGGTAAGCGAACTCCTCATCGCAGCGAATGCTCGCTGGGGCCTTGACGAAGATGATCAACGAATTGTCGGAATCGAGCCCCTCGGCTCGTTCACACTGTTAGACGCGTTGCATCGACTCATCGCCGCTGCCGCAACCTCGGCAATCGGTCCCGACCTGGTTGGTGGTCGAACAGCGGCTCTGCCTGGAGTGACCTTCGATGACATTGGGCTCTTGGGAAAGACCGTGTTGTTCGCACAACAGCTGCATGACAGTTGTGAGCAACTTGGCCACCCGGCAGTACCCCACGACTGGTTTGTGATCTTCCGGCAGGCGTTGCGGCATCTCGTCGCTGTAAACGATGATGAAGTCTTCTGGTGGCGGTCAATTGATCGCCTGTTTGGTGAGATACAGGACGAACTCCAACGTGTCGGAGAGCCATCGGCGTCAGAGGTGTCCCAGCCCGCTGATCTCTCTGTTCTCATTTCATCACGGCTGTTGGCAACAAAGGGGCTGCCTCGTTTTCATACAGGGCGCGTAACGGTGTCATCGTTCACGGCTCTGCGCGGTGTTCCGCACCGGGTTGTGTGCCTCCTCGGTATTGACCGAGAAGGCGAACCAAGCGCTCTCGGTAACCCCGACGACCTCACGCAATCTCCTCAATGCATCGGTGATCGTGACGCGCGAAGTGAGTACCAGGCGCAGTTGCTTGACGCAGTTGTATCCGCTCAGGAGCGACTCATCGTCTGTTCAACAGGTTTCGACGTTCGTACGGGAGCCGAAGTCTCGCCACCGGCGGCGCTGAGCGAACTTGTCGATGCACTCAGCGGGCTCACCGGTCAATCATTCTCGACGGTGAATCACTCGCGACAGAACTGGTCCGAAACGAATTTTGTGGTCCACCCTGAGGTGAGTGACCGTCCCTGGAGCCATGATCGAAGCGCAGTTGAAGCAGCGATAGCTCGGCGTTATCAACGCGACGGGCAATCAGAATTGCCGGTACTTCCCGAACGTCAAGCGGACGCTACAACCGTGGCAAACCTACGCGATTCACTGAGCCGGCCGGTGCGAACGTTCTGTGACGAACGGCTTCACCTTGCGACATTCCGAGAGTTCGATCGGGAAATCAGTTCAAACATTCCACTTTCGCTTGACGGCCTTGATCGTTACGGCCTTCGAAACGGGATGATGTCCGCTGCCTTGCAAGGTGGACGACCCGAAGATTGGGCTGCATATCTTGTTGCTGCAGGTGACGTGCCTCCCGGTATCTACGGAGAGGCATCGTTACAACGAGCCCAAGATGAGTCGGGTGCGATCGTTGAGGCTCTCGTATCTGATGGCGTTGAGTTGCCACTTATCACCACTTCGCTTGATGTCCGCCTAGACGAAACAGACGTAACTCCAGGCATGAGTGGTGTAGTTGATTCGCTGTACGGCGAAGTCCTTCTCGACATCGCTGCATCATCGTCGTTCGCTGAGCGTTTTTGTGACCGTTTGGTCGATCTCATCGTGCTGTCAGTTGCCGAGCCCAAGACGCAGTGGCGGCTCTCGATGTATCGCGCGGGCACCGCTACGTCGCCGGTTCGTCACATAACAGCGGCGTTGCGCAGCGATGCCAATCCGAATGAGCTTGTTGATCTGTTACTTCGCTTTCGAGTAGAGGCTCTCACTCGACCGGTACCGATCTTCCCGAGGGTGGCGCTCGCGCACTGTTGCGGTGGGACTCCAAGAAGTGAATGGGAAGGCGAGCGACATCGACCTGGTGAGCGCGAACTGCCTGCACACCAGTTGTTCTTTGATATCGGCTACGAGGACCTGGTTAGCAAGACCTCGTTCTTAAGTGAGATCGATAACTGGTTTGTGCCGGTAATTCGCTCGTTCGACATCACCGACAGCTCAGGCGTGCTGCACTCGATGGATGAGGTCTCATCATGACGTCGAGTTCGCCATTTGATATCTCGAAGGCACCAATGCCAGGCCTCACCGTCCTCGAAGCATCCGCTGGTACCGGCAAGACCTACTCGATCGCTGGTCTTGCCGTACTCGGTTTTGCACGGGGCGACTTCAGTCCCCGAGAAGTCTGCGTGGTGACCTTCACTGAAGCAGCAACTGCCGAACTTGCAGGACGCCTCCGCTCGCGCATCGTGCAAGGCATCGAGGCGCTCCAATCATCTCGCGAGAAGTGGGATGACATCGACGACTCGGTCGACATACTTCTGATCGATCCAGAACATGGCGACGATGAGGAACGCCAATCTCGACTCGAACGCCTACAGCAGGCCCTTTCTGAGTTTGATGCGATGACGGTGTCGACAATTCATGGCTTTTGTCAGCGATTGCTCACCTCAGTTGGTGCTGGAACCGGTGATATCTCATCCGATAATGACGAGGTCAGTGAGGTCGTGCACGATGTCATCCTTGCGGGCAAGCACTCCATTGCGCACCCGTCTCGTGTGATCACCGCAGTTCACGACCGCCTCTCGCTACCCGACGCTCGCTTGGCTGAATTCCCTGAAGCCTCATCTGAGGTTCAAAATGAGGTGACGGAAATTATTGCTGTTGTCGAGACCGCTGTTGCCGAAGTCAACCGTCGTCGGCGACGATGGCGGCGCGGCACCTTCGATTCGATGCTCGCCGATACCCGCGAATTGTTACTCGACGAAGCCCGAGGGCGCGCAATCATCGCCGAACTCCGCTCACGTTTCGGATTGGTTCTTGTCGACGAGTTTCAAGACACCGACACCGTTCAGTGGGACATCTTCCGCACGGCCTTCCTCGAACACAGATCAGGGCTTTCAGCAGTGCCGGTTGTTGTGGTGGGCGACCCCAAGCAATCGATTTATCGCTTTCGAGGGGCCGAGCTGTCGGCATATCTCAGTGCCGTTGATTACGCCGACGAAAACGGTGGGCAGCGGTTTCATCTCGACACCAATTATCGATCAGACGCAGAGATGCTGGTCGCCCTTGAGCACGTGTTCGCTCAATCGACCTTTGGCGATGATCGCGTCACCTTTGAGAGCGTGCTCCCCGGAAAAGACATGCAGAAGTATGGCCTTGACGATGGTCGACCACCGATGCAGATTCGATCAGTAGAGCCACCACTTAATGAAAAAGGTGTTGTTAACGCGGATACGGCCCGAAGTTGGGTGATTTCTGACGTTGTCCACGAAGTATCGCGACTTCTGAATGAGACTCGTATCATCCGGCAGGCAGAGCGACCTGCGGAGAAGTTACGCCCATCAGACATCGGCATTGTCGTGAAATCGAATTCTGACGCGGAAACATTTGCGATGGCACTTCGGTCAGCCGGAATACCGGCGGTGACAAGCGGAACGAGAACATCAGCAGGTTTGGGCAAGGCAGCAAGAACAGATGATGCAGTTACAAGAGGAACAGCGCCGACTTGAGGAGCAGCGGATCCGTTTGGAAGAGGAGCAGCGTCGCCTTAGGGAGGAACGTGTGCGTGAGCAAGTCCAAGTGTCACGAGCTGTTGGTAGTTCAGATAGGACGACGATGGGCAATCCAAGATCACCTGCTAACAAGACTATTTCGGCTAGTCTACCGGGTGGAGAAAGATCTCGTACCTATGCCCCGCCAAGAGCTGCACCAGTAACATCAAGTCCACAGCCTATTGGAACGCCTTATGATGGAGTTGATGATGCTGAGCTAAACTGGCGTTTGGATTCATATGCCATGTTGAGTGACTACACAATCGTTGTTAAGCGTGCTTTGCCCGGAGCACATGCACCAGACTTTGAAGTAGATGATGTCAATGCTATTGATTTTGTCATGGATTCCAACGCTCCCAAATCGGATGTGTACTATGTCCACAAGGCCATGATTGCTGTGGGATCTCGCCGATCCGAGTTGCTAGGACGTCGTATTCGTGAAGCAGAGACCACTTCTCGACCTGATGGTCATTCTTCTGACGTCAATGTCCACGAAACAATCATGCTGGAAAGTGCTGCTGATGCAATGGGAATCGTATTCGATTTCTGCTACTACCCTGACAAACAGTTGGACATCAATATCCATAATGCCGTCCCGTTGGTGTATTTGGGGAAGAGATACAAGATCAGAGCTTTGATTGATCAGTCGGAAGAGTTTGTGGCTACTCATTTAGAGTCAGCAAATGCAATGCATTTCCTGCTAGATTCTTATCTGTTCCAGTTGGATGACATCTTGAGTACTGCCATTGATGTTACTGCGGCACACTTGGGCGAAACGGTGGACTTTAACCCAATTTATCGGTTGCCTCCTCAACTATTCCGGAGGATCATTCTATCAAAGGACTTGGATTGTGACAGTGAATTGTTAAGTCTGATTGTATACTCGTATTGTGGCGAGCATCACGCGGAGGATATTGACGTAGAATACCTCAGGGAACTTACCAAAGTACGCCTCATGCCTGATATCGACCCCAAAGTGGCGTTAATGTTGCTGAAATTCTATGTGGAGCTAATATTCGACGACGATGAGGGTTGTGATATTATGGATGTTCTCAAAGGTGATAGTCTCATGCAGCGCTGTATTGCTGTGGCAGCGAAACATTGGCAAGATGAAGTATACGAACCACTTCTAGTGGACGGTGAATGGGATGAGAAGAAAGAAGACCCAACAGCCTTACACCGAGCACTACCCTCGAATCTTCAGAACTACATACTGGAAAAGTGTGTTATTGAGGCGAAGCATGATTTTGACAAAGAAAGGGCCACAATAGAAGCCCATGAGAAGGTTAAACAAGCAGAAATTGCCGATGTGACCAAATCATTTGACAAGATGGTAAAGGATCTTAAGAATCAACAATCAGGAAAGAATCAAGACAAGGAGAGTCTCAAGAAATACCTCGAAGAGGTGGAAACCAAGGTGATGGAGCTTCAGGCCGAGTTGGAGACCCAGAAAGAGAGGGCAGAATCATACAAGCAAGAACTCAAGAGGTTCCGTCGTGTTCCAGGTATTCACAACTTTGGAGAAGTATCCTCGAAGGATCCAAAGATTGTTGACAAAACAAAGTGTACATACAGTGCAAATCCAGAACATCATTTCCCTCTCCATCGAAGAGGAGATCGACCCCCTACACAGATGCCCAGAATGACGATGGAGTTTGAGAATCTTGCCAAAGAAAATGGTTACATTTATGATGATGGCCATGGAGATTTGTTGCCTGTATTTTACTACGTCAATAAGTAGGGACGATGAGGGAAAGAGAGTTCCTGTGTATGGAAGAAGAGAATGAAGAGAAAGAAGAAGAAAAAAAGAGAGAAAAGCATTCATAAAAAGAACAAGAACGTGTTTCGTCGGTTCATTTCACAATGTATTTTGTTGTCTGTGTTGCATAGAGATGGTT
>JALRDI010000074.1 GCA_023257035.1 Ilumatobacteraceae bacterium
AAGTTGGTGATGTTGAGAAGGTCGTCGTGGCTCTTCATGAGAAGTTCGCCAACGGTGTTGACCTGGGCCCGCTTCAAGCAGTTGCGCGGACGCTCTGAAAGATCGAGGCCTTCGATTGGAAGATCAAGATCAGGCGAAGAACTCGCGGTGTCAGGCTCTTCGGTAAGCGCAAGGCCCTTTGGCTCATCGCTGAGTTCGGCGACGAGAGCGACAATCGTGCGGAGGGTCTCTCCAGCGGATGCCATTGCCTCGCTCGGCGATGTTGATCCGTCTGTGGTGACGTCGAGCACCAGACGGTCGTGATCGGTCGACTGACCAACACGGGTTGGTTCAACCGCAAAGCTCACTCGACGAACGGGTGAGAAGATGGCATCGATCGGCATATTGCCAATCACCGGGTTTTCGACCTCGCGCTGGCTGCTTGCGTACCCGTTACCACGCTCAACGGTGAGATCGATCGCAAGACGGGCTTTGCCGTTGAGGGTTGCGAGATGGAGATCACCGTTCAAGATTGATACGTCGGCGGGACAATCGATATCGCCGGCGGTCACCGAGCCGGGGCCCTTCGCGTCGAGACGGAGTGTGACTGCCTCTTCTGCGTCCGAACGAATCACGATGTCTTTGAGATTGAGAATGATGTCGGTGACATCTTCGATGACGCCGCTGATGGTGTCAAACTCGTGGAGCGCGTCATCAAACCGAACCATGGTGATCGCTGCGCCCGGCACCGACGACAGGAGGGTACGACGGAGCGAGTTTCCGAGTGTGTGGCCAAAGCCAGGCTCAAGTGGCTCGATGACGAACTGCTGGCGTTCGCCATTGCCGTCGGAGACGACCTCGCCGAGTACTTCCACTGAGGGACGTTGCATGACAAGCATGTCTGCCGGTTCCTTTCCTAGAACGATTACTTCGAGTAGAGCTCAACAATGAGCGATTCGCGAACGGGTACGTCGATGTGTTCGCGCTGCGGGAGGTCACGAACGGTGACCTGCTTGCCACCATCACCTGTTTCGAGCCAGCCAACGAGCGAACGATCGTTGGTATCCATGTTGTGCTGGACAACGATCATCTGGGCTGCCTTCGGTGAAAGGGTGACGACATCGCCCTTACGAACACGGTACGACGGAATATCAACGCGTCGACCATTGACCTGAATGAGGCCGTGGTTGACGAACTGGCGAGCCTGTGGGCGAGTTGATCCCCAGCCAGCGCGGAAGGTGACATTGTCGAGACGGCACTCAAGAAGGATGAGCAAGTTCTCACCGGTTGGACCTTGGAGGCGGCTTGCCTCGTTGTAGGTCTTCTTGAACTGCTTCTCGAGAACGCCGTAGATGTACTTAGCCTTCTGCTTCTCCTGCATCTGCGCTAGGTACTCAGAACCTGCGTTGCGACGACGAGTACGGCCGTGAACACCAGGTGGGAATGGGCGACGCTCCATTGCGCGGCGTCCCTTTTCGTTCTCGAAGATGTTGACGCCGAGACGGCGTGATGTGCGGACTTTCGGGCCGGTATAACGAGCCATCTCAGTTCCTCCGGCGCTTCGGTGGGCGGCAACCATTGTGTGGGATCGGGGTGACGTCCTTGATGGTTGTGACCTCGATACCTGAGTTCTGCAGCGAACGAACTGCGGTGTCACGACCAGAACCTGGTCCCTTCACCTCGACTTCGACGCGACGAACGCCGTGCTCTTGGGCAGCCTTTGCTGCACGCTCAGCTGCAAGCTGTGCGGCGAACGGCGTGCTCTTGCGAGAACCCTTGAAGCCCACGGCACCTGACGATGCCCACGAGATGACGTTGCCATCGACATCAGTAATCGAAACGATGGTGTTATTGAATGAACTCTTTACGTGAGCGACACCCACGGAAACGTTCTTGCGATCGCGTTTGCGTGGCCGACGGCCACCTGGCTTTGTCTTAGCCATTACTACCTCACAGCCTTC
>JALRDI010000128.1 GCA_023257035.1 Ilumatobacteraceae bacterium
AGAGGTGAGCAACGGCGCAGACGGACCTCTAGACGATTTCGTTCGAGAACTGGTTCGAGCTGATGCTGTAACCGGGCGATTCGGCGGACGAGTACAAACCCGGTTTCCTCCTGAGCCAAACGGGTATCTCCATATTGGACACGCCAAAGCGATCACTCTCGACTTCGAGCTCGCAAACGAATTCGGAGGCATCTGCAACCTTCGACTCGATGACACCAACCCGGACACCGAGGACTCGTCGTTTGTTGACGGCATTCTCGAAGATCTCAAATGGTTGGGATACGAACCCAATGGCGAACCGCTCTACGCCAGTGACTATTTCGAGCAGCTATATACCTGGGCAGAGCACCTGATTTCTCAAGGCCTCGCCTACGTCGATGACCAGGATGCAGAAACCATTTCGCAGCAACGAGGTGGATTCGGACAACCTGGAATTGAGAGTCCATTCCGATCACGAACCGTCGAGGAGAACCTCGACCTGTTTCGAAGAATGCGAGACGGCGAGTTCGACGAAGGCTCTCGCGTCCTTCGGGCGAAGATCGACATGCAGCACGAGAACATGCAGCTTCGTGACCCGGTTATGTATCGCATCCGACACGAACCGCATCACCGCACCGGCGACCGCTGGCATATCTATCCGACCTACGACTGGGCACATGGCCAAAGCGATGCGATTGAAGGTGTAACCCACTCGCTCTGCACACTCGAGTTCGACAGCCATCGCCCGCTCTACGACTGGTACCTCTCACAACTCCCGTTACCTAGCGATAAGCCAGAGCAGACCGAATTCGCTCGCCTCGAGCTCACCCATACCGTCACCTCGAAGCGCCGTCTCGCAACGCTCGTTCAAGATGGCATCGTGGACGGCTGGGACGACCCCCGGATGCCGACCCTGCGCGGTCTTCGGCGTCGTGGTTACCCGGCCGCTGCGATCAGGGAGTTCTGCTCATTCATTGGGGTGTCACGGGCAAATAGTCGCCATCAGATCGAGTTGCTTGAGTCATTCGTTCGCCAACACCTCAACGCGACCGCTCAGCGCAAGATGGCGGTGCTCAGCCCGCTGCGTCTTGTGATTACGAACTGGCCTGAAGGCAAGGTTGACGAAGTCGAGGTTGTCAACAATCCAGAAAATGCCGATGACGGAACCCGTCTCGTTCCCTTCTCGGGTGAACTGTTCATCGAACAGGACGACTTCAGAGCTGATCCCCCGCCAAAGTACTTCCGGCTGACACCTGGGCGCGAGGTTCGGTTACGCGGCGCATACTTCGTCACCTGCACCGGATTCGATACTGACGAAGATGGCAACCCAACGACGGTCTACGCCACCTACGACCCGGAAACTCGAGGGGGCAACGCTCCAGACGGCCGCAAAGTGAAGTCGACCATGCATTGGGTGTCAGCTCAACATGCAAGATCTGGATCTGCTGCGCTGTATGAACGACTCTTCACAGCGGAAGTCCCAGGAAACGAGACCGGCGACCCGATGGACGATCTCGATCCGAATTCGATCAGTGTTCTGGATGGCTGCATGTTCGAGCCGTCGATGGCCGAACTCGCCCCGGGTGAGGTCGTCCAATTTGAGCGTCTTGGTTACTTCGCCCATGACCCTCGCACTCCGCTGCTCTTTCACCGAACGGTCGGCCTGCGAGATGAGTGGGCGCGAATCCAACAGCGCAGCTAGTTACACCCGCAAGTTGCATCATCAGACGCACCAACGGGTCACCCCTCGATGTGACCCCACGGAAATGCACGCTCGAGTTGCGCCGCGAGGCTGATCAACAAATCATCACGGCCGTAGTCAGCAACAAACTGGACGCCAACCGGAAGCCCATTCGCCGCCAAATGCAACGGCAAACTGATCGCCGGCTGACCAGTGGTGTTGAACGGTGGCGTAAACGGCACCCACTCAGCCGCACGCCGCATCGGATCCATCGGCCGTTCAGGGTTGTTGTCGTGCTCACCAATCTTTGGTGGCGTCTCTCCCAACGTTGGTGTCACGAGAATGTCGAAACCATCAGCCCACCACTGCAGACACTCACGTCGATATGTCGCAACTCCGGCAAGCGCAGTTGCGTAATCAACTCCCGACATGTTCTGTGCGAACTCTGCTTGCACCCAGTTCATCAGTTCGATATCTGACGAGGTGATGTCCCGCCCCAGCAACTCCGAGAAGCTCTTCACGTTCATTGCGGCCCCGACGGCCCACAGCGCCATGAATCGTGACACGGTGTCGGGATCGGTGAGTATCTGAGGAAACGAGTACTCAACCGAGTGACCCAAACTCTCCAACATTCGGCCAGCAGACTCAGCTGCTTCAACACAGTCAGAACCGATCGTTCCACCCCGCGGGTGGTGAGCGAGAATGCCAACTCGCAACGACCCTGGATCCCGCGTCAACGCCTCTTCAAAGGTGATTGTGGGCTTTGGAGCGATCACCGAGTCGCCAATGCCCGGCCCGACGACGGCATCGAGCAACCTCGCCGTATCTCGAACGGTATGCGAAACCGCCAGTTCGACGCCGAGGCCGGTTTCTGCGCGGTGCGGACCTGTCGTGATCAGACCCTGAGACGTCTTCAGACCGACTAATCCCGAGCAGGCTGCTGGAATGCGGATCGATCCACCACCATCGGACGCATGCGCCATCGGCACCATCCCCGAGGCAACAGCGGCGGCTGCTCCACCAGATGAACCTCCGGGAGTGTGATCGGTGTTCCATGGATTACGTGTTGGTCCCCACGCCACCGGCTCGGTGACGGGAACCGTTCCCATCTCAGGGCTATTCGTTCGGCCACAGATCACCAAACCTGCAGCCTTAAATCGGCTCACGATCGTCGTGTCGCTAGTCGAGTGATAGTTCGCTTCCTTCAGAGCGGCAGAACCATTCGACATCGGCATCCCCGCCATATGGGAATGGAGGTCTTTCAATAAGAACGGGACTCCGCGAAATGGACCGTCCGGAAGGTCTGGAGCCGCGGCAATTTCTCGCGCCGTGTCAAACCATGTGTAGGTCAGCGCATTGAGATCACCGTCTAGCGACTCCATGCGCTCGATAGCAGCATTAACGAGTTCGACCGGGCTCACTTCACCACTGGCCACTAGTTCTGCCTGAGCGGTTGCATCCATCCAACGGGTTTGGTTTGCGAGATCTCCCATGTGGATTACCTATCACATCGACAGACATCCAACCGTCAGTGGCGCCGGGACCACTGAAAAATGCCACTGGGCCACCTGAGGCGGTGACCCAGCAGATCATTCGGCATATGCCGACTTGGCAGCCCGTACGGGATTCGAACCCGTGCCGCCACCTTGAGAGGGTGGTGTCCTAGGCCACTAGACGAACGGGCCAAGTAGCGGCGCAAACG
>JALRDI010000151.1 GCA_023257035.1 Ilumatobacteraceae bacterium
AAAATCAGAAAGATATTTGGCTAAAGTTTGTGTTAATCAAAATGAATTTGTGAAAGTACCTAAATGGGCAGAAGCACATAATAATAGAGTTAAAGTAAGAATAACAGGATTGCATCCTAAAGACAAGAATATATTGTCTGATGATGATTTACCGTGGGCAATTGTTAGCATGCCACCAACTTCCGGTAATTTTAGTGGTCAATCTTGTGGATTATGGGGCGGGGAATGGGTCATAGTTCAATTTTTTGTCGCAGATAGCGGTGATGACGCTCGGCGGCAACAGCGCAGGTCCGCAATCGAGTCGCTCATTTCAACAACTGGATCCAATGTTGAGGCGGTCTGGTTTGAAGGTGCGCATCACGATGTTCATGCTCAGCGCCCGGGGGAAGTTTCAGATGCTCTCGTTTCCTTCGCGCAGCGGCATTCAACGTGATCTGAGTAGATGCGTGTAGAACCGGCCCCGAGTTGCGTAGCCTCGCTCGTGAGAGGATGGCAGTCGTGAAGGGTCAAGACGATCGAGTCAGCGGGGATACCCGCCAGCGAAGTGTCGTGCTGACGGGCTTCATGGCGACAGGGAAGTCGACTGTCGGGCGTCATGTAGCGGCTCGGCTCAGGTATGGGTTTGTCGACACCGACCGCTTGATTGAAGAACGGTTTGGGCCAATCCCAGAGATCTTCAACACCCAAGGTGAAGCCGCGTTTCGTGCGATCGAACGCGACCTCGCATCTGAACTTGCTCCTCTGCCGGCACTGGTGATTGCGACCGGCGGGGGAATGCTCGTCGACGACGCCGTTGCGGAGGTGTTTAGGACTGCCGGGTCGTTGATCATCAGTCTTGTTGCCGACGTCGACACGATCTACCGCAGGGTTGGCGGCGAGCGGGCGGGTGAGCGGCGACCGATGCTCGCTGTTGAACATCCACGAGATCGAATCGCAGAACTCGTTGCTGAACGCGCTCCGGCGTATGCAAAATTTCCTCAGGTGCGAACCGACACACAATCGTCGATCAAAATTGTTGACGAAATCGTCGAGTTACTGCACAGCAGCTAGCGGGGGTCCGTCGTCAGATTCCACACTCGACGTGATCAGCGATGACGTCGGTGGCATGAGCAAAGACCGAGGCCGTTCCGCTGTCATCGAATTCGGATTCCGCTCGCCAAAGATCTGACAAGTCTGACAAGGCACCGCAACTGTTTTCCGCTGCGAGGTCGGCCACCTGGATGAGGTCTGCCGGGATGCCCCCGATGAATTCGATACCTACGTCGCTGGTGATCTCGACCGCCCTGCCGTCGAGTGCCACTCCGGTGTACACATCTGTTTCATCATCCTCAGAGAATGACGGAAGGCCCGTCAGCGCAATGACCGGCGCTTGCCCACACATGGTGGAAGCCGTTATTTGAACGTCAGAACTGTGCAGGCAACGGCGCGCAACAACTTCAAGGGTCGAGAACCCAAGAACCCCAGGGTGTTGAGCAAATGCTGATTCGAATGCGGAAAGTGTGTCGCAAATTCCCATTGCGATATCGAGGAATTCAGTTGTCTCTTCGATGTCGATTGCGAGGGCTGCCGCATCAACGCGGCGTTGGCAGGGGTCTGATACTGCGGCAGAAGGATTTTCAGCAGCGCAACCGGAAAGAGCGACAGTGGTGAGCGTCGCTGTTGCCACCCAGCGTTTTGCGACGGGCTGAATTCCCATCTCCCTATCTTGGTCGCCAACAGAGTGTCAGCCGAGGCATGCAGGTAGGGTCTTTGGTCTGGCGACGTGGCCGAGTGGCTTAGGCAAGGGCCTGCAAAGCCCTGTACATGGGTTCGATTCCCATCGTCGCCTCTGAGAGGTTGGAGTTCGTAACGCTCCGACCCTCCCGTTGGGGAGGTGAGTCTCTACTGTCTGAACATGACTGGAGACTCACCTCGCATTTCCCCAATTGGGGACCCTTCTCCCGAAGTGGCCGACTTTATTGATCGTGCTGGCCTGAAGGGGCCGAACGGAAAGCCGATCAACATCTTCGGGACCCTTGCCCACCACCCCGATCTTCTTCGCCGCTGGATGGTTTTTGCAGGCCACATCATGGCGAAAAACACTCTGTCGCCGCGTGATCGAGAGATTTTGATTTTGCGGGCAGGTGTTCGCTGTGGTTCAAGGTACGAGTTTGCCCAGCACGCCCAAATCGCGAAGGATTGTGATCTCTCCGACGCTGACATTGAGGCAACGAAGGGTCCAGTAGACGAGTGGCCTGGAACCGACCTGGAAAAAGCGTTGCTGGCAGCGGCAGACGAATTGCACGCTCGTCAGCGAATTGACGATCCGACGTGGTCGGCGCTATCTGCGGCCTACAGCACCGAACAACTGCTCGACATCGTGTTCACTGTCGGCCAGTACACACTTGTTTCCATGCTCTTAAATACGGCTGGTGTTGTCGTTGACGAAGGAATTCCCGATCTGCTGTGATGCCGAACTGTGGATCGCCTCAGATATCACGTCAACTGCAGTCGCAGGATGCCGCACCGACCCGCTACCGTTTACTCATCGGTTGCTATTGATTTCAGCAACCAAAGAAAATTCGAACCACAGATGAACACCACCGAATGACATCCACAGATGCCCTCACCAGGGTTGTTGTGCCCGGCCAGCATCTTCTTGCGCCGCTGTGTGGTCCAAGGGATGTCAACGTCCGTTCAGTTGAATCTGCGTTCCCTGCAGCCTCAATCCAAATGCGCGGCGATGAGATTCTGATCCGTGGCCCAGAATCTGACCGTGTTGGCCGACTTTTTGAGGAACTCATTGCGCTCATCGAGCGTGGCCAAGAGCTTGATGATGTGACGCTAGGCCGTGTCATTCAGATGGTTCAGGCCGATGAGCGTCCATCTGAGGTGCTCACTCACCAAGTGTTAAGAGGTTCTCGTGGGCGTCACGTCCGACCGAAAACGGCGGGCCAGAAGCGCTACGTCGACGCCATTGAACGCAATGTGATCACCTTCGGAATCGGACCTGCCGGTACCGGTAAGAGTTGGCTTGCCATGGCGATGGCAGTGAAGGCATTGCAGGCCAAAGAAGTACAGAGGATCATTCTGACTCGGCCCGCAGTCGAGGCGGGGGAGCGTCTTGGCTTCTTGCCAGGCGACCTCATGGCAAAGATTGATCCGTACCTCAGGCCGTTGTACGACGCGTTGTACGACATGATTGACACCGACGGGGCTCAGAAACTGTTGGAGCGCGGAGTTGTCGAAGTCGCTCCGCTCGCATTCATGCGTGGTCGAACGTTGAACAACTCATTCATCATTCTTGACGAGGCCCAGAACACGACACCCGAGCAAATGAAAATGTTCCTCACCAGAATCGGATTCGGCTCGAAGGTTGTGGTGACAGGAGACGCAACTCAGGTTGATGTTCCAGATGGCCGCAGCGGGCTCAGCGGGCTGCAGCACGTTCTCGATGGAATTGATGGTCTTGGTTTTGTTCGTTTGGGTGCAGGCGACGTTGTCCGGCACCGAATTGTTGCCGACATCGTGGCGGCTTACGAAGAGCGGACGTCGTCGTGAAGGAGCCATCTAGTCCCACCGACGGCCACCGAACTGACGTGGTTGTCGTCACCGAGAATGCGCAAGATGACGTTGAGGTCGACGTTGATCGTTGGGGTGCTCTTGCCAGAGATGTACTGATCGCTGAGGCAGCATCTGGAGAACTCACGCTCACCTTTGTCGGAGTTGCTGACATTCTCGAGCTGAAGGTCGAGCATTTTGGTGATGCTGGCGAACATCCGACAGACGTGCTCGCTTTTCCACTTGACGAAGGGTTCGCCATAGTTGATGGGGTTCCGCAGCTTCTCGGTGATGTTGTGGTCTGCCCCGAGGTGGCATTGCAGCAGGCGTCTTCGCATGCAGGAACGTTCGACGATGAAATTGCCCTACTGGTCGTGCATGGAATCCTTCATATTCTTGGTTTTGATCATGCATCAGAATTCGAACAGTCAGCAATGCAGGCCCGTGAGCGTGAGCATCTCATGAACTATTTCTGGCATGGGGAAGTGCCTGACGGATTCAGTTTTGACCATCGGACGGGGGTTGACTCATGACCGGCACGAATCTTGTGATGCTCGTCGTTATCTTGCTGTTGCTCGTCGTCCTCATCTTCCTCGCAATTGCGGAGATGGGCCTGTCAAAAATGACGAAACCTCGAGCTGCTGCAATTACGGAGCACAAGCCCCGGATTGAGCCGAGTTTGACCGCCATCGTGGAGAACCCTGAGGGGTGGATCAACCCGCTGCTGCTGATGGTGAATGTTTGTCAGACAGTTCAAGCAACCTTGACGGGCATCGTCGCGGGGAGCCTGTTTGGTGGTGTTGGTGTGGCAGTTGGTGTCACGTTGAACGTCGTTGTCTTCTTCGTGCTCGCCGAGGCAGTTCCCAAAACATATGCGGTGTTGAATCCAGACCGTGCGGCACTGCTTGCTGCTCGTCCGATTCGCGCTCTCACAGCGTTTCCTCCGCTCCGCATCATTTCCGCTGGCCTCATTGGGTTGACAAATGTGATTGTGAAGGGTCGTGGGCTTGAAAGCGGTCCATTTGTCAGCGAACAGGAGTTCCTCGGAATTGTTGAGGCTGCTGCCGAGGACGAAGTCATCGAGCACGAAGAACGCGAACTCATCGAGTCGATTATTGAGTTCGGCGACACCGTCGCTCGAGAGGTGATGGTTCCTCGCCCCGACATGGTGATCGTCGCCAACACTGCAACGATCACTGATGCATTGAACCTTGGCATCGCGCATGGATTCAGCAGGCTGCCTGTGTCTGGCAGCGATGAGGACGACATTGTCGGCTTGGCGTTCACAAAAGACCTCATGCGCGCTGAACGGGAGGGCCGAGGTGACCTACCCGTACTTGACCTCGCTCGTGACGTGACCTTCATTCCTGAGAACAAACCGGTTGCTCGTCTCATGAGAGAGATGCAAGACAGCAAGTTTCATATTGCGATCGTCGCCGATGAATATGGTGACGTCGCCGGTCTGGTGACGCTTGAAGACTGCCTTGAGGAACTTGTTGGTGAGATCGTCGACGAGTACGACGCTGAGGAGAGCGAAATCGAGCGACTCGATGACGGATCACTGCTTGTTGAGGGTGGGCTGAACATCGGAGATCTCTCGGACGAACTTGGCATCGATATTCCCCATGACGACTTTGACAGTGTTGGCGGATTCGTATTCTCCTCTCTTGAACGGGTTCCTGAACCAGGTGACACCGTTGACTTTGAGGGCTTTACGTTCGTTGCTGAATCGGTCGAGGGTCGACGGGTTCGCCGCGTCCGCATCACAAAGAGTGTGGCTGCCGGCGCCGACGAGCAGCCAACGATTGATGCTCCATCCGACTAACAGTCACCATTCGGTATTCAAGTAAGTTCTCGCTATGGACGTATCTCTTGAAGGAAAAGTCGCGCTCGTCACAGGAGCATCACGCGGAATTGGGCAGGCGGTAGCTGCGACAATGGCTGCATCCGGAGCGAAGGTCATGCTCACCTCGCGGAAGCTTGACCAGTTGAAAGAAGTGCAAGCCGAAATGAAGGGCGAGGTCGATGTCATCGCCTCCCACGTCGGTGATGCTGACTCCGGTGAGAAGACGGTTTCAGCGACGATTGAGCGTTTCGGCTCGCTCGACATTCTGGTGAACAACGCGGGTACTAACCCCTATTACGGACCAGTGCTCGAGGTTGACCAAGCTCGTTGGGACAAGACGTTCGAAGTCAACCTCCGAGGCCCGGTGTTTTGGTCAGCGGCTGCTCACAGAGCTGCCTTTGCTGAGAAGCCTGGAGTCATCATCAACATGGCTTCGGTCGGCGGCCTGCGGTCAGGGCCTCACCTCGGTGTGTATAACTTGACGAAAGCGGCCCTGATTCACCTCACGAAGCAACTCGCCGGGGAAATTGGTCCAACCAGAGTTCTCGGTATTGCCCCAGGGCTCGTTGTCACTGATTTTGCTCAGGTACTCGTTGACAACTTTGGTGACAAGTTGGCGAAGGAGCTCCCGGTGAAGCGTCTCGGGGAACCTCAAGACATCGCCAACCTTGCGACATTCTTGGCTTCAGATCTCGCATCATGGATCACTGGTGAAACCTATGTCATCGATGGCGGTGCTGGAGTGAAAGACGCTGCTGGCTGAAGCTCGTTAGCCAGCAAGTTCACTGCGGCGAACCTTGCCAAGGGCGGTTCGTGGAATCTCAGCGATCTGTTGCAATCGCCGCGGAAGCGCATAGCCAGGAAGTTGATCTCGGCAAAAGTCCCGAAGTTCATCAAGGTTGAGATCCTCTCGCTCTGTGACGACAAGCGCCGTAACGATGTGGCCCCATTCGTTGTCGGGTGTTCCAGTCACAGCAACGTCGGTCACATCTGGATGCCGAGCAAGCACGCGTTCAACGTCTTCGGGCCAGACTTTCTCGCCCCCAGAGTTAATGACGTCCCCACGTCGACCTTCGACGTGAAGACTTCCGTCATCTCGTAAGAATCCGAGGTCGCCGGTTGGTAACCAGCCGTCATCGGTAAGCGGCGAGCTGCCATCTCGATAAGAGCGAAGCAGCATCGGGCATTTGAGATGAACCTCGCCCTCTCGGATTTCAATCATCACACCGTCGAGTGGCATTCCGTCATAGACGACACCACTGCCAGTTTCGGTAAGCCCATAGGTGGCAATGCAATGCGGTGGGCGGTTTGCCGGCGGTCTCGCACCGCCAAGCACGATGTATCGAAAGCGTGACGGGTCGATGCGTTGAAGGGCGGTGCTCACCAGCGAAACAAGTGTCACATCGGAGTTATCGACTGTGGCTGCATCGAACCCGTCGATCACGGTGAGTGCCGTGCCGGTGACGAGCGATCGAGTAATAACCGAGAGGCCTCCAATGTGTGCGAGCGGAAGGCAGGCAAGCCAATGGTCGTCGGAGGTGACCCCGAGTCGCGCCGATGTTGCCCGTGCGGATGCCTCAATTGATGAATGGGTCAGTACAGCACCTTTTGGAGGCCCTGAAGATCCACTTGTTGCTACGACGAGGGCATCGCCCGGTTCGGTTGGCTCGCCGTCGCTGAGACTTGATTCACCGTCTTCGTTGATGATTGATGCGACTCCAAATCGCTGGAGAAGTGATCGCTGGGCGGTGATTGGTAGACGTCGATCGAGCGGGAATGCGGCGTCTCCGCGCTCCCAGATGTGCTGTAGGGCATGTACGAACGCCGGAGATCCAGGGAGGTCGAGTGCGGTGAGTTTGGGCATCGTCTAGAACGGTTCAAGTTGTGAACGGAGGGTTCATGCACCATCATTGCCGATGTATGAGCGGGACGCCATCACTACGCATATGGATCGCAGGAGCTCGACCCCGCACCCTCCCAGCGGCCATCGTTCCAGTTGCGGTCGGTGCAGCGGTTGCGATCGATGCATCAAGTTGGTCGGCGGTTTCATGGATTGGTGTGTTACTCGCGTTACTCGTCAGCCTGTTGTTACAAGTTGGTGTGAACTATGCGAACGACTACTCCGATGGGGTCAGGGGAACTGACGATGTTCGGGTTGGTCCGCTACGACTTGTCGCATCTGGATCTGCATCGCCAGGCCAAGTTCGGGCGGCGGCACTTCTCAGCCTTGGGCTTGCCGCTGTTGCGGGTTTGACGCTTGCTTCGATGACGTCGTGGTGGCTCATTGCTGTTGGCGTGGCGGCACTACTCGCAGCTTGGGGTTACACCGGAGGCCCGAAGCCGTACGGCTATCTCGGGCTGGGGGAAGTCTTCGTGTTCGTCTTTTTCGGCCTCGTTGCAACTGCGGGAACAACATTCGCAGCTATCGAGGACCTTCCGTGGCGGTCCTGGGTGGCAGGTACTGGTGTTGGTGCCTTTGCGTGTGCTCTTTTGGTGGTGAACAATCTTCGTGATCTGCCAAGAGATGCAGCGGTTGGCAAGTTGACCCTCGCTGTTCGACTTGGCGATCGCCGCACTCGGATGTTCTATGTGGCGCTTGTTGCCGTCGCTTGTCTCACGGCGATTGCAATGCGTGATGTGGGTGCTCTCGTTGCGCTGTGTCTTGTGCTTCCAGCGCGCCCGGTGATTGCTCAAATTCGGCGCGGAGTCGTTGGTAGTGACCTGATTCCTGTGTTGGGGGCCACGGGCCGGTTGCAATTGTTGTTCGGCGTGTTGCTCAGTGCCGGACTGGTCATTCTCTAGCTCGGCTGGTCGTCACCGGCGGAGACCTCGAATTGTTCACGAAGCCAGTGAGACGTTATTTCGGAAAAGCGGTGAGGCTGCTCGAGATGGACTGCGTGGCCGGCATCAGCGATGACCTCGTGGGTTGATCCTGGAATTGTGTCGGCCAGGCGTTCGCCGAGCGCAGTGAACTTTACGTCGTGCTCGCCGGTCACGATAAGTGTTGGGACGCGGAGTTCCTGAAGTTGATCCCACAGAGGCTCTTGCCGGCCTGTTCCTGCTTGTCGAAGTGACTCTGCAAGTCCGACACTGCTGTTGAGTTGTCTCGCAGCGAGATCGTCCGCAGTGGGTTCAAGTCCCTCCGCCCGTACCAGAGATATGATATGAAAATAGAAGAGTTAAAAAAGACTAAAGATCTAGATGTGGAGTGGAGAGTTATAATTCCTGCACCCGAAATTAATAATGAACTAGATAAAAAATATC
>JALRDI010000182.1 GCA_023257035.1 Ilumatobacteraceae bacterium
GTCGATGTCGAACTCTGAGAACGTGCCTCCACCGTACGCTGCGGTCATAGATGGATAGAGATTCGCAATCTGTTCGCCTGCCTGAGTTGCTGCCTGAAGCACCTCAACTTCCAGCACCGGGTGACGGTCGATCACCCGAAGTAACTCAGCACCGGTAAACCCAGAGGCCCCAACCACGCCGACCGACTTCGCTGCAAGTGAAATATTCTCCCCACCCATAACGAATGAGTATACAGATTCACGAATAGAAATTCGTAGATCTCAAGCAGTCAAAATCTACTCAAGGTAAAATTGCCTCATGTTTACCGGCAGGACAAGAAGCCAACTTCTTGTCGCCTCACCTCCACTCGATGACCCAAACTTTGACCGCTCAGTCGTCTACGTCATCGACCACAATGAAGACGGCGCTATCGGCGTGGTAATCAATCGTCCACTCGCTGACCCCGATCTTGACCCAATCTCTCGCTGGGAGCACTCCCTCACCGAGCCGCCAGTGGTATTCAGCGGAGGCCCAGTTGACCCTTCTGCCCTCATCGCGCTTGGCGTCACGTCAACTTCGACCCACGAAGAAATCGATGGAGCAGTACAAATCGCCGACCGAGTCTGGTCAATTGACCTCGCCGGTGACCCGGCGTTGGTTGCACCTCACTTCGCCGGAGTTCGAATTTTTAGTGGTTATGCCGGCTGGTCGCCGGGCCAACTCGAAGCAGAGATCAATGCCGGCGGCTGGATAGTTGTCGCTGCGGAAACCAACGACGTCTTTGGAAATCAACCCGCTGACCTCTGGCGACGCGTACTTGAGCGCCAACCACCACCGGTTAGTTGGCTGGCAAATGCACCAAGCGACGTAAATCTCAACTGAGTGCCGTCCAGTGCAGTGCCGAAGCCTCAGCTTCTCAATTCTGCGCCAAGTTTGCTTGCTGCCGCTTCACAAGCTGCCTTCACGTCAGCAACATCCGCATCGGTGAGATTCCGGTCACTTGCCTGCAAACGCAATCTCCAAGCAAGCGAACGACGACCGTCGGGAACGCCTGCGCCGCGATACGTGTCGAACAAGGTGACATCCACCAAAAGCGCAGCAGCGGCTTGGCGGAGTGCTCGCTCAAGGCGATCAGCCGAAACGTCATCGCTCAATACGAACGCGAGATCAAGATCGCTCGATGGCATCCGGCTGATCGGACGGTACGAACGAGACCCTCCGTTGCCCGCAAGCATCCCGTCGATCCGAACCTCAAGCACCGCAACCCGCTCAGTAACACCAAAATTCTCGAGCACCTCAGGAGCGATTTCACCAATCACACCAATGACATCTCGACCCGCTCGAAGCACACCGGACCGCGTGGCATGCAAACCATCTGGCACGTTCGACTGATCGATCATCGCTCCGACGCCAAGTGCCTGAGCAATCTCACGCCATACTCCAACCGCCGCGTGCGCATCACGACCTGCAAGAACAACTCCGAGGACTTCGTGCTCACTCGGCAAACCGTCTCCGGTGGGTGGGTAGACATTGCCGATTTCGAAGAGCGACACACCATTGCGGCGATGATGTTCATTATGAGCAAGCGCCGTCAACAAACCGGGACGTAATGAGAGTCGGAGCGAACTCTCATCAGCGACAAGAGGATTCAAAATCCGCAAGGTGTCACCAGAAATACCTGCCCTTTGCATCGTGTCGGGGGCCACAATTGGATTTGGCATTGCCTCTGAAATACCGAGACCGAGAAGCACATCTCGAAGGTGACGGCGACGGATCTGAACCTGCGACAGGTGACCGTGACCGGTCGGCTTTGGAACCGAACGACCAATTCGCTCATATCCGAAGTGACGCGCAACCTCTTCAATCACGTCAACTTCTGAGGTTGCATCTGGACGCCAACTCGGGAGCGACACCTTCGCGATATCGCCCGCAGTTTCTGTCACGAAACCGATCGGGTCAAGAAGCCCTGGTAAATCGCCGACGTTGAGTTCTGTACCGAGAATCCGGTTTACCTCTGAAATTCGAACATCAACAGAACGCCCAAGCGCGGGCATCCCCTCAGAGCGTTCATCGGCGCTTCCGCTGTGCACGACAAGGTCTGGACACGTGAGCGACAGCAGTTCGGCGAAACGCTGAACCGCTCGATCAGCGAGTGTCGGGTCGACTCCACGTTCGTATCTCGCCGAAGCCTCCGAGCGCAAGCCATGGCGCGTTGCGGTCTTCATGATGCCAAGGGGGGCAAACCATGCAATTTCAAGGACGACTTCGGTCGTCGACTCTGAAATTTCACTGTCAGCTCCACCCATCACCCCACCGAGGCCGACTGGGACATCGTTGCCATCGCAGATCAACAAGTCGTCGACAACACATGCTCGATCGACATCATCAAGGGTTTTCAGAACCTCACCGTCACGGGCAGACCGGACGGTGAATCCGTCACCGATTGTTGCAAGGTCGTATGCATGGTTCGGTTGACCCAACTCGAGCATCACATAGTTGCTCACGTCGACCACATTGTTAATTGACCGCATGCCAAGTGCTTCCAGCCGGCGGGCAATCCAGCCAGGCGAACTCGTGACGCGTACACCCGACATAACGGTTGCGGTAAAACGGCCACAAGCAGGATTCTGGATTGCAACCGGGACAGTTCGGCTGTCGCCATCTGCAGTAAATCCGTTCCCCACGTTGGCGTGATCTTGCGACCGCCAAGCCGCAAGATCACGCGCAACGCCTTCAATCGACCAGCAGTCAGGGCGGTTACGGGTCACGTCAAGGTCGAACACGACATCAGGCTCGATGCCGAGCACCTCTGCGTACGAGACACCCAACTTGGCGTCGCCATCAAGTAGGAGAATCCCTGAATGGTCTTCACCAATGCCAAGTTCGACCGCTGAGCACAACATGCCTTCAGAGTCGATGCCGAGAATGCCTCGCCGCTCGATCGTCATCCCGTTTGGCATCGTCGTGCCCAGGGTCGCAAGCGGCACCACGTCGCCGGCGGACATATTTGATGCACCGCACCACACATGGCGCTCTTCTCCATCGCCTGCATCGACCCACACGCGACGAACTTTTGCAGCGTCCGGATGCTGCTCGACCCGCAGCACTTTTGCCGCAACAACACCCGCTACTGGACTACCCGTAACAATCACGTCCTCAACTGCCAACCCGAGGGATGTCAAATCAGCAGCAACGGCAGCAACAGCCTCAGAATCGGTTGGATCTGCAAACGGCCCAAATTCATTGAGCCACGAAAGAAGCACCTTCATCTCTCCCCCTCAGAACTGCTCGATGAACCGAATGTCGTTGACGTACATGTCTCGAATGTCGGTGATTCCATGACGCATCACGGCCATTCGATCAATTCCGAATCCGAACGCAAAGCCGCTCCACTCTTCGGGATCAACACCGCCAGCGCGAAGCACCTCAGGGTGCACCATCCCGCAGCCGCCGAGTTCCAACCAAGAACCATCGGGACGCCGAATATCGAACTCGGCAGAGGGCTCGGTGAATGGGAAATACGACGGACGCAGGCGCGAGGTGAAGCCTTCCCCGAAGAACGCTTGGGTGAATGCCTCGATCGTTCCCGCAAGATCAGCCATCGAAATGTTTCGATCAACCACGAGTCCCTCAATCTGATGGAACACAGGCATGTGAGTTGCGTCTGGGGTGTCACGGCGGAACACACGACCAGGTGCAACGATATAAATCGGCGGCTCCGATTCGAGCATCGTTCGAATCTGAACTGGCGATGTGTGAGTTCTCAACAACAACCCTGAATCACCGGCGCGTTCGTTTTCGTCGTGGCCAACAAACAGCGTGTCGAACTCACCCCGAGCTGGGTGCCCTTCGCCCATATTGAGTGCTTCAAAGTTATGCCAGTCAGTTTCAACCTCGGGGCCCTCTGCAACAGTGAAACCAAGGCCGACAAAGACGTCTTCGAGTTCTTGCCAAGCCTGAGTGACGAGGTGAAGATGGCCACGGGTCGCTCTATCCATGGCCTCGGTCAAGTCGAGTCGCTCTGATTCAACGCGAGCATTTCGTTCCTCAGCGACAAGTTGCGCTCGGCGATCATCAATCGCAGCACCAACTGACGAAAAGGCCTCATTCAGCGCTCGCCCGAGAGCCTTACGCTCTTCAATGTCATCGACCTTGGAAAGCGAAGCTTTCAACCCGCCAAGAACGCCCTTCTTGCCCATTGTCTCCGCAGACACCGCGTCAACAGCATCGAGCGTTTGCGCTGCTTCTATTCGACTCAATGCGGCCTCAATTGCCGCTGAGATGTCATCCGTCACGAAATCGTCCTCCTACACGTCCTAACACAGATCTCAAACCAACCGCTGGCTTGCCGAACCCATTGCCCAACTTGCGGGCTGCCAAACCCTTTCAGGTGGCGTCACAATCCCCGGACGGGTCGCCCGGGGCAAAGAAATCGACGGGTGAAGGTCACCTCTTGATCATAGGCATCACACATCAACTGACCAACGTTTATTGAGGTTCTGATACTGAATCCGAGATGGCGAATGCAATCAAGGTTCCTGCCATCGCAACGTTCAGACTCTCAGCTCTTCCACGCTGCGGAATGTTGATCCACTCCCCGACCGGACCGCCTTCGTCGACACCGTGGGCCTCGTTTCCTAAAACGAATGCGGCCTTTCGGTTCCAGTCAAATGTGCGATACGGAACCCCTCTATGAGATGAGGTTCCTACCAACATGAATCCAGCAGACACAATGTCGTCAAGAGTTGAGGCTGCGACATTGACGTTGAAAACAGCCCCGGCTGACGCTCGGATGGTCTTTGGGGCAAACGCATCTGCAGTTCCCGGGGTGCACACGACCGCACCGATACCAGCTGCTTCAGCTGAACGAATCAGCGTGCCTACGTTTCCAGGATCACTCAGACGATCAAGAATCATGACCGACCTTGCATCGACTGGAACTCGAGACGCCCGACGCTCGACCACGGCGAGATTCGGCTGAGGCTCTGTTGTCGTTGCGACGCGTTCGAGAGCGGCCTCGGTCAGTAATGAACACGGGGCGGACGACACCGGCTGCCCTCCTGGCCCAACAAACTCTTCAACCACTTCCCATCCGGCAGAAACTGCCTCGCCAATGAGAATTGCACCCTCAACGAGGAAAACACCATCGGACTCCCGGGTAGCACGCAAACGCCCTAAATCGCGGAGGTACTTAACCCGAGAGTTCCGAGGTGAGAGCGGTTCAGAACTCGAAAGCACTGAACCAAATCCGATCTTTCGATCTAAAGAGCAGCTTTTGCCTGCTCGACAAGAGCCGCGAATGCTGCTGCGTCAGTGACAGCGAGATCAGCAAGGATCTTGCGGTCAACTTCGATTCCTGCCGCATTCAAACCTGCGATGAAGCGGCTGTACGACATGTCGTTCTGGCGGCAGGCAGCGTTAATGCGCTGGATCCAAAGACGACGAAATTCGCCCTTCTTTGCACGACGGTCACGAAACGCGTACTGGCCGCTTCGCATGACCTGCTCGTTAGCCGCACGGAATGAACGGCTCTTATTGCCGTAGTACCCGCGAGCCTGCTTCAACACCTTCTTGTGGCGCTTCTTCGCTGCCACTCCACGCTTTACACGTGCCATGAGATTTCTCCTCGTTTATTTCCTACAAAACCGGTTACTGATTAACGCTCGGCGAGCAAGCGCTTGATGTTCTTCTCGTCGGTCGAATGGACATCAACATCGCCATCAAGACGACGGGTACGAGTTGATGGCTTCTTTTCAAACAGGTGCTGACGCATTGCCTGCTGACGGCGAAGCTTTCCGGTTCCCGTCTTCTTGAACCGCTTTGCGGCTGTCTTACTGGTCTTCATTTTCGGCATCTTCGCCTCCTGGTAATTCATTCTCGTTCTCTTGGCTTTCGGCGGCTGCTGCAGCCTCTGCCTTCTTTGCAGCTTCTGCTGCTTTCTTGTCCGGTGACAGCACCATTGACATTGACCGGCCTTCGAGACGGGCCTGGTTGTCAACTCGTGCAAGTGGTCCTGCCGCCTCAAGCACCTCGTCCAGAATCTTCGATCCAAGTTCAGGGTGAGCCATTTCTCGACCCCTGAACTGCAACGTGACCTTCACTTTGTGTCCGTCTTCGAGAAATCCGATGAGGTGGCGAACCTTGGTGTTGAAGTCGCCTTTTCCGATTTTTGGACGGAACTTCACTTCTTTCACCGAGATCTGCACGCTCTTACGACGAGATTCTTTCGCCTTCTGAGCCTCTTCGTACCTGAACTTGCCGTAGTCCATCACCCGACAAACTGGGGGTGAGGCATTCGGAGCAACTTCAACGAGATCGAGGTCGAAACTCCTCGCGAGGCGAAGGGCTTCGGGAACTGGCTTAATTCCAAGCTGGTCACCCTCAGGGCCGATAAGGCGGACCTCACGGGCTCGGATCCGATCGTTGATGCGGTGTTGATCGCTGCGTGGCGCTGCTATGACGTTTCTCTCCTGAGCAAGGGCTGTGGCCTCCCGGGTAAATAGCACGAAGCCACACGCCGAAGACTCTCGCCTTCCGTCATGACCCAGACGCACTCTCAACGTGGCTGGGTGGGGGCAATCCCCACTTCGATCGGTTGTAATTCTGGTCGGCGTTCGGCTGACCGGTTCACTACGCTAGCGGGCGTGAGTGGAGAATCCGACGAATACAGCCCAGAGCCCGATGAAGAGCAATTCGCCGAACTTGACCGAGAACTGCAAGAAGCTCGTGCTCGGGTAGCTGAAGCTCCCGTTGAGACCGTCATTACCAACCACGCAGTCGGGCTCTACGAACTTGCGGCAATTCATCTTTCTGCAAGCCCACCTGACCTCGAGTCATCCGCCCTTGCGATCGATGCGTTCGCATGTCTCATCGAGGGGTTATCGGGCCGTCTCGGCGAAGAAAGCAGCACCCTCGAGGCTGCGCTCGCAAATATCCGGATGGCATTTGTTCAGGTGAAGCAGATGACATCTGCTCAAACCGACAGCGAGTAGTCGCACAGGCTCAACGACGTCGAACCGCGAATCGACCAGCCGGCGACCGTTGAACATGACCTTGCTCAACCACGACGCCCTCTGCCCGCAGAAGCTCGGCGTGCTTCAGTTCATTTCCAGGTACGAGCCGACCCCCCGAGGTCACCACCCGCCACCACGGGAGCCCTTCGGTGACCGCCAACACCCTGCCGACATGCCTGAAGGCTCGCGGCGAACCAGCATCTGCTGCAATGTCGCCGTAGGAGACAACCTCACCTGGTTGCAATAGTTGGATGACCTCAGCGATTCGACTATCAAGATTGTTCGGTTGAGCCATCGATCAACCCCAATTCATCCTCATGAAGGCCGAGGGGTGACCTTTACTGCTTCACGGCGTCCGAACCGCCGGGCGGTTACCACCGAAACCGTTGTTCCTACAGAAATGTCCCGCGATCCGTCCGCTATCGCAATGCAATGAAAAGGAACCGAATCACCGTCGAGATCAATCATTCCGAGGCCAACAACTGCATCGAATGCAGTAACGGTTCCCTCAGAATTTGCGATCACGGAACAATCTTCGAGATTGGAATTTCAACAAGATCGGTTGCACCGGCCTCTGACAACGCAGGGATCAGGCGGTTGATATCGCTCTTTGCCACCACCGTCTCAACGGCGTAATCACCGTTTGCCAGTTGATTCACAGTTGGGCTCTTCGCCGCCGGCAAAATCTCAAGGACGTTGTTGCGAAGTGCCGACGTCACGTTGATCTTCAGCAGCACCTTGCCACGGGCATCAAGCGCACCATTCAACAGAATCATGATCTGCTCCATCGCCCGCCGAAGTTCTGGGTTGGCGTAGGAGCTCGGATTCGCAATGACTTCGGTATAACTCGTAAGCATCGTGTCAATGACTCGCAGGCCCGCAGCTTTCAGCGCCCGCCCGGTTTCGGTGATGTCGACAACGCAATCCGCAATGTCAGGCACCTTCGCCTCACTTGCCCCGTACGAGAGCCGCACATCGGCATTTACACCTCGCTCAGCAAAGAAACGCTTTGTCATCTCGGGATACTCAGACGTCACACGAACGCCATCGGGCAGGTCGGCAACACTCTGGTAAGGCGAGTCGCCTGCGACGGCCACGACGACTCGCACCGGATTCGACGTCGCTTTGGAGTATTTCAGCTCACCAAGGCTTTCGACCGTACTAGATGTTTCTTCGACCCAGTCACGTCCGGTAATGCCGATATCGAACAAGCCTTCAGCGACATACACAGGGATTTCCTGAGGACGAAGAATGCGCACTTCGACCACTCGAGGATCATCAATCGTGGCTCGGTAATCGACACTTGATGAGCGAACGACCTGAAGGTCGGCGGCTTCAAACAATTCAAATGTCGCTTTTTCAAGCGAGCCCTTGGGGAGTACTAGACGCAACACGGCCTTCAGGCTAACGGCCAGACTGTGCCTCAGTGCTCTGTTGGTTCATTCGCAAGAAGGGCGAGGGCGTGCGGCAAGACATCGATCACAGCATCAAGTTGCTCAACAGCCCCTTTGGGCGAACCTGGAAGATTGCAGATGATCGTTGTGCCAAGAATTCCGCACACACCGCGCGAGAGGCGTCCGAAAGGACTGATCGCTCGCATGGCTTCAGCAAATCCTGGAGCAACTCGTTCGATCACGTCAGTGGTTCCCTCAGGTGTTTGATCACGAGGCGCAAACCCGGTGCCGCCGGTAGTGGCGATCAGGCCCGAGAAGCCCGTGCTCATCTCGCGAAGAACTGCAGCAACGGCGTCCCGGCCGTCCTCGGTTACCCGACGTTCAACAACCTCAAATCCAGCCTCTTCTAAACGATGGGCGACACCAGCCCCACCTGTGTCCTCGCGAACCCCATGATGCACTCCGTCGCTCACGGTCAGCACTTTTGCTTGAGGGACTGTCATGTCGAACGACGGTATCTCATCATGACCATTCCGTCAGTGTCTGCTTCATGTGGAAGCACACGCCATCCGTCGCCGAATCGCTGCCACTCCCCTTCAGGTTCAGCATGATCGACTTCCCACCCATCGGGCATGGAATGGTCGATTGACTCACTCGAATTAATCGTGCACACGCTGTAGACGAAGCGCCCACCTGGTCTCACCAGCGCAGTGGCCGAATGAATCAGTGACTGCTGAAGCGTTGACAACACATCGATGTCCCGCGGCTCAACCCGCCAACGTGAATCTGGACGGCGACGAAGCGCTCCAAGACCAGAACATGGCGCATCAAGCAGCACCGCATCAAAACTATTGGGGGCAAACGGCGGGAGGGTCCCGTCAGCAGCAAGCACCGACAGCTGACCGCCTGATAGCCCCAGCCGATGCCCGTTCTCTGCAATAAGACCCGCTCGCTGTGGTCGGAGATCTGCAGCAATCACCGACGCTCCCTCACCCGCAAGCGCCGTGGCCTTTCCGCCAGGTGCCGCACAAAGGTCAAGAATTAGCTCTTCTGGCTGAGCATTTACTGCTGCGGCAACCCACGTCGATGCACGGTCTTGCACATAACCGTCATCTCGCACCACCGGTGCCGGCGGGACGTTCATTCGAGCGAGAGATGCAACTGCGTGTTCCTGTCCAACTTCTTCGACATAGAGCTTGTAGATCCAGTCAGGGACACTCAACTGGGAGGCAAGTGATGGCCACGTCAGTTCTGACGGCGGGGGACCTTCAACAGTGCGTCGTAAAATTGCATTCACAAACCCTCTCACCCGGCGTGGAGCAAGCGAGACAGTCTCATGAACCGCTGCATGAGCAGGAACTCCTCCCCAACCCCATTGATAGGCACCAAGACGAAGAATTCGACGGGTTGCTGCATCAGGTGGCGACGAAATATGCCGATCAACCAATGCGTCGCAGGCGCGTCGAAGGCGCGTTGTTCCGTACACCAGGTCAGTGACCATTGCCCGATCGCTTCGAGACAATGAACTGCGGTCAAGTGTTGACGGAACAACAAGGTTGGCGAATGCCCCTTCTTCCTCAATTCCTCAACTTTTCTATACGTTGGAATATTAAAATATTTTTCTTCGTCTGAACTCATTTCTTTTACCAAAGGATTTATAATATCGTTATAAGGTTCCATCATTATTGACACTATGTATTCAATACATTCCTCGCAAGTATTGTCCTCTAACCATTGATAGATTTTATTAAAAGGATATTCACTCTTAAAATTAAAATCTTTATCTATAAAATTGCTTCAAATAATCTTAACTATGTGAGTTATTATTTTGGCTTTAACAAGCTGTCTCCAGCAAACTACTATTTAACAAATCCTCTTGCCTATTTAATTACCAACATAGGATATGGAAGAAAG
>JALRDI010000210.1 GCA_023257035.1 Ilumatobacteraceae bacterium
GCGGAAGCCCAACTCCGAGGTGAACACGATGCCTCCGCCGTTGCTGCACTCGGTCGAGCGAATGCTCGCCTCAGCGCTGCTGGCGTTCAGGTGTAATCGATCGCGGAAAATTCTTGAAGTTTCCGCACACGGTGGCGGGCATCAACAAAGCGCACCGTTCCTGAGCGTGAACGCATGACAAGACTTTGCGTTCGTGCCCCGCGTGCATCGAACCGAACTCCTCGAAGTAGTTGACCGTCGGTAAGCCCGGTTGCTGCAAAGAAGCAGTTGTCGCCCTGAACAAGGTCGTCTTGAGTGAGGACGCGACCCAAATCGATGCCTGCGGCATTGACGTTGGCGAGTTCCTCATCTGATTGTGGGGCGATAACCGCTTGCATTTCGCCACCCATACTCTTCAGGGCTGCTGCGCTAATGACACCCTCGGGAGTGCCACCAATTCCGAAGAGGACGTCAACGCCGGCGTCGGGCCATGAGGTTGCGATTGCTCCGTAGACATCTCCATCGCGGATCAGGCGGATACGCGCACCAGAAGCGCGGACTTCGTCGATGAGGTCGTGGTGCCGAGGGCGATCAAGAATGATCGCGGTGAGGTCGCGAACAGTGGTCTGCTTCGCTTTCGCAATCCACCGAAGATTCTGTGTTGGGCTTGCAGTGATGTCGATGCACCCAACTGCCTCTGGGCCAACCGCAATTTTGTTCATATAAAACGAGGGGCCGGGGTCAAACATTGATCCACGCTCACCGACAGCAATGACCGACAAAGCATTGTTGAGCCCCATCGCCGTGAGCGTGGTTCCATCGATCGGGTCAACTGCCACGTCGACCTGAGGATCGCTCCCGTCTCCAACCACCTCGCCGTTGTACAGCATGGGTGCATCGTCTTTTTCGCCCTCGCCAATGATGACTACACCGTTCATCTGCACAGTTGAGAGACTGAGGCGCATGGCGTCAACGGCAGCGGCATCGGCTCCTTCTTTGTCACCGCGGCCAACCCAACGAGCGGCAGCAAGAGCTGCAGATTCCGTTGCACGGACGAGTTCGAGGGCAAGGTTGCGGTCTGGACGCTGGGCGCTCGTTTCGGACATACCCATACGGTAGTGCCGGGAGGTACCGTCAGCAGTATGGGCGTTTCCCCGACGATCGAGATGTGCATCTTCGGCCGTGATATCAGCGAACCTCGGCCTTCACCTGACGGCAAGTCGGTGATCTACCTCTCACGCTCATCAGGCGAGATGACCTCCTTTGTTGAGGTGGACGTTGATGGTAAGAACGAGGTTGTTCGGGATGTTGATATTCCCGCAGCCTCGGGTCGAGGTGGAAGCGGTGGCGTATGGTGCTGGTATTCCGAGGACGAAGCGATCGTTTACGTGGCGCAGAATGGCAGTCTGAGGTTCTGGCCTGATCGCACCTCGCCATCGACTGTCGAATTGGCGGCTCCAGAGAAGACGATTGAAAGCCCGGTAGCGCTTCCAGAGCGAGAGGCCGTGGTCGTGACCTCTGACCGTGGATCGGTTTGGTTGGTGCCAATCAATGGCGACCAGGCTGAGCGACTCGATAGCGGCGATCACGATTTCTGCGCTGACCCAGCAGTGATGCGCGACTCGAACGGTGTTGCAGTCCTGTGGCAGGCCTGGTCGGTGCCGAACATGCCATGGGATCACTCGGTGCAAGTGCGATGTGATCTCGACCGCCGGGGGTGCGAGGTGGTTGAAGGCTCGGGCCAACAACAACAGATCACCCCGACCGAACGAGGGGTGCTCGTTCTGCGTGACGACACCGGGTGGTTAAACCTTTGGTGCGATAACGAGGTGTTGATTGCCGATGGGGTAGAACACGGTGGACCATCATGGGGAGCGTCACAACGCTCGTTTGCGGTGTCCCCAGATGAGGCTTACCTTGCGTTCACCCGCAATGTTGGAGGGTTCGGAGAACTCTGTGTTGCCTCAATTGATTCGCGAGAGTCGGTGGTGATCGGTAGAGGGGTGCACCATCAGGTGCACTGGGGAACTGCCGGGATTAGTGCGCTCCGCAGCGGCGCTCGGACCCCTCACCAACTCGTGTTGTACTCCATCGGTGAAGATGGGGTGGTCCTCAATAGTTCAGATTGGAAACGGGCCATTCTTGCGACGGGGCCAGCGAAGGAATGGTCTGAGGTTGAACTCACTGAGCCGACACTCGAGATGGTCGACGTCAATGGCGTTCAGATCCCGTTTCGACGGTACGCAGCAGGTCAGGGGCGGTGCCTTGTTCATATTCATGGTGGCCCTACCGATCAATGGCAAGTCGAGTTCATGCCTCGAGCGGCGTATTGGCAGTCGCGTGGATGGGACGTCATCATTCCAGATCCACGAGGAACAACCGGCCACGGCCGTTCGTTCACTCAGTCGTTGCGAGGAGGATGGGGCCGGCGTGACGTTGACGACGTAGCCGCGGTGATCGCAGAGTGTCACCGACGTGGATGGGCGACCGCATCATCAACGGTGGTAATGGGTTCATCTTCAGGCGGCATGTCCGTTCTCGGTGTCGTAATCGATCATCCTGAGACTGTCGCAGGAGGGATTGCGCTGTACCCAGTGAGCGATGCGGCGGCATTGGCGGGTGCTACACATCGGTTCGAGGCTCACTACAACGATTCCCTTATCGGGCGAGTTGGTGATCCTGCGTTTGCTGAGCGGTCGATGATTGGCCGAGCATCTGCAATACGCCGACCGCTTCTTCTCATGCACGGCAGCGATGACCCGGTGGTGCCGGTGGAACAGAGCCGGACTCTTCGAGACAGGCTGACTGAGAATGAGGTCTCAGTTACGTACGAGGAGTTTGAGGGCGAGGGACATGGCTTTCGGCAACCCGAGAATCGGCGACGAGAGTACGAACTCATCGAATCATTTCTCAACTCACTCACCCCTGAGTGAAAATTTGCGCAACGGTGAAGCGGGTAGTGTCATCGCGTGACCGACGACCAAGAGTTTGATGTAAACGATGAAGATTCCGTCAATGTCTTTTACGACCTGACGGTGTGGGATGCCGATCAACGAAGCGCCCTTGTTGAGTCGCTTGCCGCAGCGTCGATCCAGCACGCGTGGCGCGGTGACGAACTCGTTGTACCTGAAGATGCTGAAGACGCTACCGATGACATCTTTGAGCGTTTGGAACGCGAGATCGGTCCATTTCCTGTGCCACTCAACGACGATGAAGATGCAATCGAATTTCAACTTGAAGAATGGTCCGTCTCAGAGCGCGGTGTACTTAATGAGCAGTTGATTGCGGGGGAAATCCCTCACCGCTGGGAAGGCGACTCGCTATTCGTCATCAGCGATGCGGGCGATGATGTTGACGAGTTGCTCGACGCAATTGAGTCGGGTGATCTCGCTGTCCTCGACAGTTCTGCTCCAGATGGTGCTCTGAACACACTCTTTTCGATTGGAGACAATCTTGCCCGTTCAGTCGATGATGCAACAGCGCGAATGCAACTGTTTGATCTTTCACCGAAATTGTCAGAAACCTCACCGCCATATGGGGTTGCTCGCAACACCTGGATGTCAGTGTTCTTGGCCGTTCAACAACTCGCGGGTTCCTTTACAGAAGAGCCATTTGATCCCGAACATATTGCTACGGCCGCTCGTGAACTGCGCGATCTCTGCCGGCCATGGGTGTGAGTTCTGAGCACAAAACGACGTAGTCGACGAGCATCGCTACGCTCATCGTCATGCTGCTTGCCGAACTGGAAATCTTCCACTCTCGGCAGGCCCAACCCACTCGACGGGTAGCACTTGGCAACATCATTCTTCCTGTAGAGCCTGCACCTGGGCTTGGCGGCATCCTGCTCGGAGCGGTTATTGCAAAACATGCGCGAGAACTCAGCAATGATGACCAGATCGGCCTCTCACATCTCATCCGCGATGTTGGCGATGGTCGTCGGATTGTGCAGCCGCGAATGCGCAATCGTTACCAAGTCGATCGACATGGTCTTGCAGTGAGTACACATCGCCTTATCGGCGAGGGTGATGAGATGTCGTTCGAATTTGCTGATCGTGGGGGAGAACTCGCTCAGGTTCTTGGTGCGATCTACGCAATAGAGCGAATCGACCAACAGCACCGAGGCCCAATCGCGGAGGTCTTGACCAAAGCATTGCGCTGGAAAGGTCCGATCGGTCCAGCAATGGTGGCGTTTCTTGCAGGGGCGCAAAGCTCCTCGCTTGCTGCTCTTGCAGATCCACGGGCCTGGGCACTGGAACGACTTGGGTTTCCAAATTCCGAGAAGGAGCCCTCCTCGAGAGAGGTTTCCCGTCGATACCGGCAGCAGATGAGAAACGTCCATCCAGATCATGGTGGAGCGCATGAAGATGCCAGTGCGGCAATTCGCGAATTAGCGGAGGCTCGACGCATTCTCACCAAGACCTGAGCGGATGGCGAGACCTCCTCACAGGTCAGAACTGATGTCTTCGAGTTCTCGCTGAGCTGTTTCTGGAAGACCCGCAAGGACGAGAACAACCGCAACGAGTTGGCCCACCATCAGCACACCCATTACCGATCGGTAATCCCATCCTTGGTCAAGGAGAGCTCCGGCTCCAAGGAGCCCACCAATTCCACCGAGAAGCGCGGCGACGGTCAGCAGCCCGGCGGCCCGGCTTCTGTTACCGGTCGGGAACAGCTCTGCCCGATACACGGCAAGTGCGGGGTAGGCGACACCGCCAAGCAGCCCGCCACCGAATGCAGTGATCCACATGGGGGCTCCTCCAAGGCTGAACGAGGCAACGATCAACAGCGCAGCAAGGGGCAGTGAGATCGCGATGAGGTGACGACGGCCTCGCCGATCGGCCGCACGCCCTCCAATGATGAGACCAAGGGCCGCAGGTGTAGCGGTGGCCAAACTAAAGAACGAAATAGCTGATCCGGAAAGTTCGCGGACATCGCTGAGATACCGGTTTTGAAAGAAACTTGCGGGGGCAACGAGGAGATTGACGCCAACAAGAATCGCAGCAAGTGTTGCGAACCTCCGACGGTGCAACGGAACGTGCTCAGCATGCGGCCTGGTGAAGCGTTGCGATTCCGGAAGCCGCCGAGCGATGTCAACTGCGACAACAAGCCAAATGAGGGTGATGGCAAAGACCCATCTCCACCCCGATGGGCCGATGTCAGTGAGAGGAAGCGCCATGACGGCAACGCCGGCTCCGAGCCCGCTCGCCATCGCCATGATTCCGACGGCATAGGCACGAGAACCTCGAGGCATTTCTTCGGCTGCAATGACAGCGATCAGGAAGTCGAGAGCGAGACCTAGTGGCCGACCGATGCTTTGGGTTGCAACGAGAAGTGGAAAGTTTGGTGCGAGTGCGCCAGCGGCCGTGACAATCGGCGCTGCCCAGGCCATCGCAACGACTACTTTTCGACGGCCGACTCGGTCGCCGGCAATTGCCAATGGAATTGTGATGAGAATTCCAGCACGCACCAGTGCTCCAGCTATTCCAACCCCCGTATTGCCGACACCAAAGTCATCCGCGGCAAACGTGACGGTTTGAGTGAAGACCGTATTCGTGAACGCAGAACTCATTGCGGCAGCAGCGAGCAACCCGAGGATCATCACCTGGCGCGCATTTAGGCGATCTGGTGGCGCCCACCACGGTATGCGATCGATAGATGAAGTCGATATCGGATTGGATGCGCCAGAACGTCGCACGAAGAAAAAAATTGGAAGCGCGAAGACCCAGCCAAACCACGGGATATCGATTCGATAACTCGTCTGTTCTGTGATTGAGTCAGCGCTGAGGGTTACCTGCCGCTCCCAATGGGAAAACGGTCCTTCAGCTAAGGAAAACCGGTGGCTTCCGTCGTCATCAATGGTCGGGGCGTCTTCCTGCACGACATCATTTCGAGGAGCGGTCAGCACTGACAGTGCATGGTGGCTTCGTGCCCATGACCGTGTCACTGTTCGAGTGCCCCGACTTACCGTCACGGCGGGAGCATACTGTTGCAGTGCCACATGACAGGACAGAGATGACGATCGGCGGATCGGAGCCTGTCATTCGCATCGACCACGACGGTCCACTTGAGGGGACCGTTCGCGTGCCAGGTGCCAAGAATTCGGTACTGAAACTCATGGCAGCAACAGTGCTTGCTGATGGCGAATTCACGATAAACAACGTGCCGGGAATTGCCGACGTCGACATCATGTCTCACATCCTCCGTGAGATCGGGTCCACCGTTGAACGAGCAGGTGACGGCTCGCTTCTTATTCGTCACGATGGAGATCTATCAACCGAGGTGCCGACCGGTCTCGCCGGCCGGCTCCGGGCATCAGTCAACTTGCTCGGACCACTCGTAACCCGTTTCGGCAGCATCCACATCGCGCTTCCCGGGGGGGATGACTTTGGATTGCGCCCCATCGACATGCACATTTCGGGTCTCGAGGCGATGGGCGCAAGCTGCCACTTCGACGACGGCGTCCTCACCGTGCACGCTCCTCGGCTGAGTGGAGCGAATATTCGATTTTCATTCCCCAGCGTGGGAGCCACAGAAAATCTGGTCACGGCGGCCGTTCTTGCAGACGGGGTAACGACAATTGATGGTGCAGCGCGAGAGCCTGAAGTGGCAGATCTCTGTCACTTTCTTGTCTCAATGGGAGCCCAAATTGAGGGGATAGGTGAGTCAACACTTCGAATCACTGGAGTGCCTCGCGGTTCATTGCACTCGGCAACTCATCGCGTCGTCCCTGACCGAATTCAAGCTGCGACCTACATCGCGTCGGTTGCGGTCGCTGGAGGTGAGGTCGACATGGTCGATGCCCGTCGCGCTGACATGCGGATGTTCTTGCATCGCTGCACTGAGATGGGTCTCGTGTTCACGGATCTTGACGACGTTGGCCTGCGGGTTGCGTCATCACAGCGGCTGAGTGCAGTTGATGTGCAGACCCTTCCGTACCCGGGCGTCGCAACGGACTACAAGCCGTTAGTGATTGCGATGCTGTCCGTTGCAAATGGGTCGGCAGTCGTCACCGAAAATCTGTACCCAGGTCGATTCAGATACATCAACGAGTTGCAGGCGCTCGGCGCGAAGATCACGATGCACGAGCATCATGCCGAGATCACCGGGGTTGAACGACTCTCAGGAACAGAGGTAACCGCTCATGACATTAGAGCGGGTGCAGCCCTCGTCGTTGCTGGGCTTGCTGCCGATGGAGAGACAACAATTAGCGGAGTAGGCCACATCGATCGTGGCTACGACGACCTCGTTGGGCGCCTACGCGAGATCGGCGTCGGTATCAGCAGAGATTGAGGTATCTGAAACCGATTGGGATTGTGTAGCAGCACGTTCCACCCGCCGTTTCACGACCGCAAGCAACCCGATCACGATGACGATCGGAATCGCGATCAGCAGGAGTTCATCCCAACCGCCCTGGTGGGCAACAACGGGAGCAACATTGACCTGGAAGGCGATCACACTGTGAGCGTAGGTGATGTCGGCAATGTTCACATCGCACGAGGGGAGTAATCGGCCTCATGAATGGTTGAATAGGGACGTCATGTTGGAAAAAGTTCTTGCGACAATCGAGGTCATTAGGCCAGTACTTCAAGCAGACGGTGGCGACGTTGAGCTCGTTGGAGTTGACGAAGAAACCGGTGTTGTTTCGGTTCGCCTCGTTGGCGCTTGCGGCACCTGCCCTGTCTCAACACAAACCTTGAAGGGCGGTATCGAGCGGATCATGCGAGACCGAGTTGATGGCGTGACAGAAGTTGTCGATGTGGCCGCTGCGGAGAATGTCATCTGATGGGGCGTGCTGCCGCAGACCCCGAAGCCCTGTTCACAGCAGCAACCGGAGGTGATCGGGCGGCGACCGCTCGCCTGCTTTCGCTCATCGAGCGTGGCGGCGAACCAGGTCGGGCTGTTGGTCGTCTCGCGTATCCGCTCAGTGGTGGCGGCTACACCGTAGGACTTACTGGTGCGCCCGGGGCGGGCAAGAGCACACTCACCAGTGCGACGATTGGCCACCTCCGCTCTCTCGAACTCGAAGTGGCGGTGCTCGCAATCGACCCCTCCTCACCATTTACTGGCGGAGCAATTCTTGGCGATCGAGTTCGCATGCAAGACCATGCCACCGACCCAGGTGTGTTCATTCGGTCGATGGCGACGCGCGGTCACCTGGGCGGGTTGTCGCTAGCAACACCTGAAGCTGTCAGGTTGCTTGACGCGTTGGGTCGAAAGTGGATTCTGGTCGAAACGGTTGGCGTCGGACAGGTTGAGGTTGAGGTAGCTGGTAAGGCTGACACAACCGTTGTCGTGGTCAACCCAGGTTGGGGCGACAGTGTTCAGGCGAACAAGGCCGGACTCATGGAGATCGCCGACGTATTCGTCATCAACAAAGCCGACCGAAAGGGAGTCGAAGAGACCCGTAGAGATCTTGAGCAGATGCTCGACCTTTCGGATCTTCCCCATGATGCATGGCGGCCGACGATTGTTTCGACCGTTGCCAGTACTGGTCAGGGAGTGCCAGACCTTTGGAACGCGGTGCTCGAGCATCGTAAATTTGCGGAAAGTTCTGGTTTGCTGGAAGAACGGCGCCGGTTCCGTTCTTCTGAGGAGTTGCGCGAAATCGTTGCGAACAGGCTCCGCGAGCGGGCGCGTCAGATTTGCACTGGAGATCGCTGGGATGAGGTAACCAGCGATGTTGTTGAGCATCGGCGAGACCCTTGGTCGGCGGCCGATGAAATGCTCGCTCCAGTCGACGCGTAGTCGCGAGATGGCGGCTGGCGGGTTGCTCGCTGCAACGCGTCAATCACGAACGAAGGCCCAGGGCGCCCGCGTGTCTGCCACCGAGTTGCGGCTTGTTGAATTTCGGTTACCGACCATCCGTTTCTCAATGCTGAAATGAGCGCGGTTGCTGTCGCTGTCTCAGATGCGTGAGCGCGAAGCAATGCAAGAGTGCTTGGAACATTAAGGACAGGAATCCCATCGACATCGACAATGTCATCGTCACAGAGTCCTCTTGTGAAATGTGTGACGATCTCGCCTGTCGAGCCAGGCCATGACCCCTTGCGGCAGAGCAAATGAATTCTGTCGTCGTTGTCGCAACCCTCTAGTCCGTGGAGCCGAACCGCAGAGGCGTGAGAAATAACTCCATTTCCGGGCCCCATAGTGGCGAGGCGGCAGCGTTGACGCCAGGTCTCCGGACATGCGGTTGCACGCAACACACGATGCGAGGGCTTGTCGAGCACGCCAAGGTCGATGAGTCGTCGCTCTTTGTGCCACGTGACACCAAAGGTTCGTGCGGTAGCCGATGCGGCTACCCCGTCGTGGTCCCGTAAGTATCTGAAGAATTCGTGCATGCGCCAAGAGAGGTTCTCCTCTTGGCGATGCGGGAAGACGTTTAACGACCGACGAATTCTGCTTTGCCCGGGCCGTTCTCTAAGAAACTCTTGACGCCGATTTGGGAGTCCTCTGAACGGAAGACTTCCGTGAACACATGGCGCTCAACTGCAAGTCCTTCTTCGAGTGACATGGAAAGGCCACGGTCGATCGCTTCTTTTGTGAGACCCTGTGCGACAAGTGCACCTTTGGCGAGGCTCGACGCGAGTTCCAGCGTTCGGTCCCGAAGCGCTTCGTGCTCAACGACCTCGTCGGCAAGACCGATACGCAACGCCTCATCAGCGGCCACCTGGCGGCCGGATAGCGAGATTTCCTTCGCTCGACTTGCACCAACGATGCGGGGGAGGCGTTGCGTTCCGCCACCTCCCGGGATGATTCCAAGCAGGATTTCTGGCTGGCCGAAAACGGCTTTCGTCGATGCGATTCGATAGTCGCACGCCATGGCAAGTTCGCATCCACCGCCAAGGGCGTAGCCAGCAACCTCAGCGATCACCATTCGCGGAAGTGCTGAGAGGGCTCCGAGAGCATCGTGAAATTTCCGAGTGATCGCAGCACCCTCTTCCGGGCCACCAAATTCGGAGATATCTGCACCAGCTGCAAAGATTCGTTCACCACCGGTGACGATGATCGCTCCAGGTAAATCTGCTGCGAGCTCGTTCGCAATGGAGTGCAGCCCGTCGAGCACTGCGGTGGAGAGCGGGTTTACCTTGCCGTTGGTGAGTGTGATGATGGCAACACCATCATCGCGACGTTCGAGATTGATCACTGATTCAGATGACATGCCTCCAGCATTGCCGATTTGGCTAGCTCACACCGAGCGCATCGAGATAACAATCCATCATTCGACCGGCGATTGCGGTCCATGAATACGACTGTTCAATGAGTATTCGTCCATGCTCACTCAACGACTGAGCGAGGTTTCGGTCGCTGAGCACTGCATCGATTCGCTCAGCTAATTGGCTTGTGTTGCCGGGTTCGAAGGTCAATGCTGCATTGGTGCCAGCAACAATTTCAGAAAGCCCTCCGGTATCTGCGATCACCAACGGCGACCCTCCAGCGAGCGCCTCAAGCGCAATGACGCCGAACGGTTCGTAAAGCGAGGGGATGACGACACACGCCGATCGGTGAAGGGACGCACGTAGTTCGTTGTCTGAGATGTAGCCGGGTAGGTCTACGAGGTCGCTTACTCCGATGACATCGATCTGTGATTGCAGTTCGGCAAGGTACGAACCACGGCCTGCGATCACACAATGGGCATTCGGGTGACCTGACCGCAGTTCTGCCATCGCTGCTGCGAGGACGTGAAAGCCTTTCTCATATTGAATGCGGCCCCAAGCAAATATCAAGTTCTCATCAGGCTGCTCATCGATGTCGGGTTGGGGAGCGGCCCACCAGGTTTGATCAATGCCTCCAGGCACACTCCGCACGGCGGTTGGGTCGAGTTCGAAATCGGAGGTGACTTGACGGCCAAGAATTTTCGAGATTGCGATGACTCGGCGAGAGGCTGATGCAAGCCACCATTCGATTCCGTTGACATCGGTGGGAACTCCGGGAGGGACATGACCACCATGTCGACCCCGTTCGGTTCCATGAAATGTTGTGATGAGTGGACAGGAATTTTGACGGGCAAGTACCTGTGCTGCCCACGCAACTTCCCAGTCATGGGCATGAACAACATCGGCGCGCCAGTCGCCGAGATCTGCTGCAGCCATTACAAAGGCATGATTCGCTGATGCAATCCGGGCAATTGCCCGATCGGGAAGCCACGGAAGGTCGACATCGGCACGGAGTATTCGCAACGAACCAGATTCTGTGAATCGTGAAGTGCCGCTTGTCCGTCTGGTGATGACGACAACTTCGTGGCCTTCATCGGCTAGTGCGTGAGCAAGGCCATCGACGTGCGCGGCTCGCCCACCTGATGTCGCCGGCGGAGTTTCCCAAGAGAACATGAGTATGCGCACTAGCGCGCACCATAGTCTTTAGGGGTGACCCGCGCCCGACTTGTCGAACCCGCTCCGGGCGATATCGACCTTCATCTCTTTAACGAAGGCACCCACCGTCGTCTGTGGGAAATGCTTGGTCCACAGCGAACAGAACATGGCACACGGTTCGCAGTATGGGCGCCGAATGCCAAACGGGTCGAAGTTCTGGGGGATTGGAACGGATGGAGTGGCGATGAGTTACATCCCGTCAACTCTTCAGGTGTGTGGGCTGGAGTCGTTGAGGGCGCTGTGCCTGGACAGTTCTACAAATTTCGTGTGACGGGAGCCCACGGGCGAGAGGTGATGAAAGCCGATCCAATGGCGCGGCGAAGCGAACTGCCTCCTGGAGACGCGTCGATCATTCCCGATGACGGCGTGCCGTTTGCGTGGACTGATGACGATTGGATGCGCAGTCGCCATGGAGTGTTGGCCGGCGAAAAGCCGATGCGTGTGTATGAGGTTCACGCCATGTCGTGGAGGCCCGATCTCACATCGTGGGATGACATCTGTGAACCACTCATCGAACATGTGCAGCAACTGGGATTCACCCATGTCGAGTTTTTGCCGGTTGCGGAGCACCCGTTCGGCGGATCGTGGGGGTACCAGGTGACGGGGTTCTTCGCTCCGACAGCACGCCTTGGTGACGCTGATGGCCTGCGAAGATTGATTAACCGACTGCATGAAGCTGGCATCGGTGTCATCGTGGATTGGGTTCCTGCGCACTTTGCAAAAGATTCGTGGTCGTTGGGTCGATTCGATGGGACTGCGCTGTACGAACATGAGGACCCACGGCGTGGCGAACACCCTGATTGGGGGACATTTATTTTCAACACCGGTCGAACCGAGGTTCGAAATTTTCTGGTGAGCAACGCCCTGTACTGGCTGCACGAGTTTCACGTCGATGGGCTCCGTGTCGATGCGGTCGCTTCCATGCTCTACCTCGATTACTCCCGAGAGGATGGGGAGTGGTTGCCGAACGAGCATGGAGGAAACGAGAACCTCGACAATGTTGCGTTTCTGCAAGAGCTCAACACGGTGATTGGGGCAGAGTTCGGCGATGTGCTGATGATTGCAGAGGAGTCGACTGCATGGCCGGGAGTGACGCATCCGGCCGACTCAGGTGGGCTCGGATTCAGTCACAAGTGGAACATGGGATGGATGCACGACACGTTGAACTATGCGCATCGTGAGGCTGTGCACCGGCGCTACCACCACTCAGAACTTTCGTTCAACATGCTGTACACCTACGGTGAGCGCTATGTTTTGCCGCTCAGTCATGACGAAGTGGTGCACGGTAAAGGCAGTCTGTTGGCTCGAATGTCAGGAGATGATTGGCAGAAGTTTGCAACCCTTCGGCTCACCTACGGGTGGCAGTGGGCAATGCCAGGGCCACCAGTGCTATTCATGGGATCCGAATTTGCTCCGTGGTCTGAATGGAACGATGTCCGCGGCGTTGAGTGGTCGCTTCGAGACCATGCTCCGCATGCGGCGATGAGCGAACTTGTCGGAACCCTTAACGCCCTTTCAGATGAACATGCATCGCTGTGGAGACTTGACCGACAACCCGAAGGCTTTCAGTGGGTAGACGACCAGAACGCGGCAGATTCGA
>JALRDI010000341.1 GCA_023257035.1 Ilumatobacteraceae bacterium
GTGATCGATCGGCCACCTCGACAACAGAAGATGCTCCGGCAGAAAAGAGTGACGACTCGACAGCATCTGCTCCGTCAAAGAAGACTGCTGAGGCCGCACCGGCGCCGGCCACCGACGAAGAACCGCCAGCCGAGTGGGAACTGGAGTTCTCCGCAGAGCCCGCCGAAGACGTTGCAACCGACGGTTCATCGGAGCGCGGTGGTCAGAATCGTGATGGCCAACAGCGTGATGGTCAGCGCCAGCAACGCAATGGGCAACGCGACGGACAGCGCCAAGACGGCCCGCGAGATGCAGATGGGGAAAGCCGGAATCGCCGTCGACGCCGCCGTCGCAAAGGCGGCCGACCCGATGAAGGCCCGCAGGGCGAAGATCGTGACTTTCTCGAAGATGACGACACCCCGGTGAGCAACGACCCTGTGCCGGTCGATGGCTACCTCGATATGCGCGACGAGGGCTACGGCTTCGTTCGTGTCAACAACTACCTGTCGTCAAAAAAGGACGCCTACGTGCCGGTGCGCATGTCGCGCCAATTTGGCCTTCGAAAAGGTGATCATCTCGTTGGCATGATGCGTCCTGCGGGGCGCAATGAAAAAAACCCAGCAATGCTGGAAATCCAGACGGTCAATGGTCGTCCTCCAGAAGAAGCAAAGAAGCGCCGCAAGTTTGAAGACATGACTGCGCTCTTTCCCGATGAAAAGCTTCGGCTTGAGAATGAAGATGATCCGACCGATATGACATCGAGGATCATCGACCTCATCTGCCCGATCGGTAAAGGACAGCGCGGACTCATCGTGTCGCCCCCGAAAGCGGGTAAGACAACGGTGATGAAGACGATCGCAACGTCGATCGAACGCAATAACCCAGAGGTTCGCTTAATTGTTCTGTTGATCGACGAACGTCCAGAAGAAGTCACTGACATGCAACGCCACGTGCGCGGAGAAGTCATCGCATCAACGTTCGACCGGCCAAGTGATCAACACACCCAAGTTGCGGAAATGGCGATTGAAAAAGCGAAGCGCATGGTCGAGTACGGCGAAGACGTCGTCATCATTCTCGACGGCATCACCCGTTTGAGCCGTGCCTACAACCTCGCCGCTCCGGCGAGTGGTCGTATTCTCTCCGGTGGTATTGACGCCGGTGCGTTGTACCCACCGAAACGATTCTTCGGTGCTGCCCGAAATATCGAAGAGGGCGGCTCGTTGACCATCCTTGCGACGGCGCTCGTCGAAACGAATAGCCGAATGGATGAAGCGGTGTTCGAAGAATTCAAGGGCACCGGCAACATGGAACTTCGTCTTGATCGCAAGCTGTCTGAGCGCAGGGTGTACCCAGCAATCGACGTTGATGCGTCAAGTACTCGTCACGAAGAGTTGTTATTCGACCGGAAGCAACTGCAGATGGTCTGGAAACTACGTCGTGTTCTCTCAGGACTCGCAGCCGACGGCAGTGCGGCTCCGGGCCTTGAACTTCTCGTCGACCGGTTAAAGACGTTCCGAACAAACGATGAGTTCCTCACCGAAATTGCAAAACAACCGGGCATGTAAGCGACATCGCCAGTGGTTCCTCGTTTGTCGCCCGCTAGCATTTTGAAGGCCTGAGTCAGGAGAAATTCGCATGAAGTCCGATATTCACCCCAATTACGAAGTTGTCACCGTTCGCTGCTCCTGTGGCAACGCATTCGAGACCCGCTCAACCCGTTCGGGTGAGCAGATTCTCGAGCTTTGTAACGAGTGCCACCCGTTCTTCAC
>JALRDI010000002.1 GCA_023257035.1 Ilumatobacteraceae bacterium
CCAACAGCTTGGAAGCCGAGGAACATTGCCAGCATGACGCCCCAGTCACCGATGCGGTTGGTAACGAATGCCTTCTTGCCGGCGGTTGCTGCTGAGTCACGGGTATGCCAGAACGAAATCAAGAAATACGAACAGGCTCCCACGCCTTCCCAACCGAGGAAGGTGACGAGCAGGTTCTCACCAAACACCAGCATCAACATCGACAGCACGAAGAGGTTGAGATAGAGGAAGAACTTTGAGAACTTCGGATCTCCGTGCATGTAGCCAATCGCGAACAGGTGAATCAGGAATCCAATTCCGGTCACGAACAACGCCATCGTCACTGAGAGCGGGTCCGCAAGCAACGCCATGTCGATCTGGAGCGATGAAACCGGCACCCACTCGAACAACGTCACGACATGCGAACGATGGTGCTCATCAATCGATAACAGATCGAAAAACACCCCGACGGTGACGATGAACGCACCAAAGACTGCCGCAGCAGCGACGAATCCGGCGGCCGGCTCACCGAGACGGCGACCAAAGACAAGGATCAACAAGAACCCGAGCAGCGGAAAAGCAGGGATTAACCACACGACATCAAGCATGTTCAGCCTTTCAACTCCGCAAGGTCGTCAATGTTGGCGCCAGGACGGCGGCGAAGGATGGCAATGATGATGCCGAGTCCGACGACAACCTCCGCGGCTGCCACGACCATGACGAAGAACACTGCGGTCTGACCAGAGATGTCAGTGAATGCCCGGGCAAACGCCACAAACGAGAGGTTCACGGCGTTCAACATCAATTCGATGCACATGAACATCACGAGCGGATTCCGGCGAATCATCAGACCGACAACACCGACTCCGAAGAGAATCGCCGCAAGAACGAGATACCAGGTAGTTGTTGGTGTCATTTGCTTGCCCCTCCACGCTGACGGCGGGTGAGCACAACCGTTCCGACGACCGCAACGATCAGCAGCACCGAGGTCAACTCAAATGCAAACACGTTGTCGCTGTACAAGCTGCGTGCCAGTTCCCGGATGTTGTCATCGCCTGGAACCGTTGACTCGAGTTGCTCACCAAGTGTTGACCGGCCACGGACAACAGCGGCGATAATGAGGCCGCTGATCGATACACCAACGATGACAGCGAGCGGCCGCTGAATCTGGAACGGCTCAACGGAGAGGTCTTCGGCCCGATCAACGCCAAGCAACATGATGACGAAGAGGAAGAGCACGACGATTGCGCCGGCGTACACGATGACCTGAACGGCAGCGAGAAAATGCGCTTCCATCGATACGAAGTGCACTGCGATACCAAACAACGTCAGTACAAGACCGAGAGCAGCATGAACCGGATTTCGATAGGTGACAACACCGATCGCGCCGGCCAGCACCATTGCAGATGCGAGCACGAAGACCAAAAGTTCCATTAGCTATCGCGCTCCGACTGCTGCGGTTCAGGAGCACGAGTTCCGAACCCGAGTTCATCGCTCCAGCCAACAACACCCTCGAAATCTGCGTCACCTGCTGGTGAGGTTGCCCGCATCCAACCTGAAGTCAGCAACTCTTCGCCATCGCGCCAGTCTTCCCAAGGAAGTTGCTGTGGGCGACCGTCGTCATCGACGAGCAGCTCTGACTTTGTGTAAATCGCATCGCTTCGGTTCGTGAACGAGAACTCAAACAGTTTTGATTCGGTGATCGCTTCGGTTGGGCATGCTTCAACACACAGGTCGCAGTGAATGCAACGCAGGTAATTGATCTCGTAGACGAAGCCAAAACGCTCACCAGGAGACGTCGGATTCTCGGGATCGTTGTCGGCGCCACGCACGTAAATGCACTTCGCTGGGCAGACACCTGCACAGAGTTCACATCCAATGCACTTCTCCATGCCGTCGGCATAACGATTGAGCACGTGGCGGCCATGCAACCGTTCAGGCTTTGGTGCCTTCTGGTCATCATCAGCCTCTGGATTGTGGTCGTCACCTTTGCGGCGCGCCGTGCGGCCACCCGAGTAATTCGTGGTGACCCGCTTTCCGCCGAAGAGGCGATGCTGGCGAATCGTGACGCCAAAACCTTCGAAGTAACCCATCAGTACGCCGCCCCTTCTGCTTCACGGTTTCGGCGTGCAACATTCAATGCTGCTTGGAACAACATGTACGCCAGTGCAATGCCGACGAGACAACCACCGACGATCAATGCGTACTCGAACCCGCTCACATCGCTGTCACGAG
>JALRDI010000342.1 GCA_023257035.1 Ilumatobacteraceae bacterium
AAACCAAACGCCATGCCGGCTAGTTACTTACTTACGAGGTGAGAACAGCCTGAGTTTGGGTCGTGCGGGAAACAACTTTGCCGTCTGGGTTGATGACATCGGTTGTCACGGTGATCGTTCGCCGACCGGCCATCACAAGTGTCGACACAATCGAGTACACCGCTTCTGGTGCCGGACGAAGGAAATTTGTTGACGACGAGATCGTTGAGGTGCCTGCGCCCTCCGGGAGGTGTTGAACCGACAACCATGCGCCAACGGCATCAGCGAGTGACATGAGGTATCCGCCGTGAAGGTTTCCGTTCACGGTGCAGAACTGCTCTTTCCACGCAACCCGTCCGACAACTTTTTCTTTGTCAAACGAGTCGATAACGACTTCGCACAGATCGGTGAACGGCATTGCGGTTCGTATCCATTCGGTTGTTGCCGGATCGCCAGGTACGAGTGGTGTGTCAGTGCTCACGGCATGAGCGTAGACAAACGGGACCGGTGGTCGTGAGAAGGTGCCGCAGCGAGTCGTGTTGGTATTCGTTCAGGTGTGGCGCGAGGTCATGCCGCCATCGACAGGCAAAATCACGCCGTTCATGTAGCTCGATGCGGGAAGCACCAAATTCAGCATGCCATGGGCGATTTCTTCGGGCTGCCCATAGCGGCGAGCTGGTACCCGGCGCTTCGCAAAAATTTCTTTATGTTCGTCGGCGATGTCTGCGGTCATGCCGGTGACGATCGGCCCTGGGCACACAGCGTTTGCGGTAATACCGTGACGGCCGAGTTCAACGGCGAGAGAGCGCACCAAACCGATCACAGCGTGCTTTGAGGCGTTATATGCAGGAATGCCCCCTGTCGCGCCGAGGCCTTCTGTCGATGCGGTGCAGACAATTCGTCCACCGTCGCTCTTCATGAGATAGGGGAGAGTGGCACGAGTGAGCCGGGCATACGACGTGATGTTCACGGCGAGGGTCGCATCCCAGGCTTCATCAAAGACATCGGCTGTCGTCGTCATGTCGGCATTGAAGACAACACCGGCGTTATTAATGAGAATGTCGACTCCACCGAATGCGGTGGCAACCTCGGACGGGAGTGCGTCAAGAGCCGCATTGTCGGTGACATCAATCGTCCACCCTTTGACCTTGTCTGACCCGTGCACATCGGAAATTTCTCCAACCACTTGTGCGACGCCTTCGCCATTTCGATCGACGACCGCGACGAACGCGCCCTCATCAGCAAACAGGTGGGCGGTTGCACGCCCAATTCCTGAACCTGCGCCGGTAACGATGGCGACACGGCCCGCAATTGAGCGATTTCCAGAGGTCAGACGCGATGTGCTCATGCACCGAACGTAATAAGGCCCATCATCGAACTCAGCACCGGAACTGTCGCTCGGCCGAGATGCGAGCATGGTTCGCAGATACCCTCGTCGTATGGGAAATCCGTGGTTTGAGTCGGTAGCGGTTGCGCAACGTCGTGCAGAGCGCATTCTTCCCCGGCACGTGTATGACGCCCTGATTGCAGGCAGTGAGGCCGGACTCACCCTCGACGACAATCGGGCGGCGTATCGCGAGATCGGATTCCAACCAGTTATTGCTGATCGTCCATCTGAACGTGATCTCGCGACATCGGTTGTGGGCATCGACCTGTCGATGCCAGTGTTGATTTCGCCGACCGGCGTGCAGGCGGTACACCCTGATGGTGAACTCGCAGTTGCTCGGGCAGCAGCCGCTCGCGGTACCGCAATTGGGTTGTCCTCATTTGGTTCGAAACCAATGGAAGAGATTGCGGCGGCGAACGAGAATTTCCTGTTTCAGATGTACTGGATCAACGGCCGTGACTGGGTGAGCGCCCAGATGGATCGTGCTCGTGCTGCGGGAGCGAAGGCTGTGATTCTGACGCTTGACTGGTCGTACAGCCATAGCCGCGACTGGGGGAGTCCTGAACTCCCTGATGGCATTGACCTGAAGACGATGCTGAAGTACGCGCCTTCAGTGCTTGCTCGGCCGAAATGGCTTGGTCGGTTCTTGAAGTCAGGACACCTTCCTGATCTCACCGCCCCAAATATGAGCATCGATGGCTCGCCGGCACCGACGTTCTTCGGTGCC
>JALRDI010000060.1 GCA_023257035.1 Ilumatobacteraceae bacterium
CCATGGCCCATCTATCCACGCAGGCGCAGAACGGTCAACCAATCGGTTGAATATGGGAAGCGCGGCAAAGCGGCTGTTTGCAAGCGTCTACACCCGCCGAAGCCCCGCTATTTCAACATGTTGCAGGTGCAGAAACGGCGCTTGCCGAACCAGCGAAGAATGAGTGATCGTCACCCCATCGTCGGTCGTCCAGATACCTGGAACAGCTAAGGCCCCGATGCCATCGGCAAACCAACCGGCTGAACCGCAACTCAACACAGGATTCGTGCAGGCAGCCCACTCAGCGACCCCGATGTAAATCGTGCCGTCACCGTCGAGATCCTCAAGCTCCGCGAGCTGATCAATCGAGACCACACCCGCCGCTCCGATCGCCGACACCGCCTCGGCTGAACCAACCGTGTCAGGCCGCCATGCAATTGCCGAAGGCAACTTCACCAATGGCAACACGAAATGGGTCTCAGCCATCCGACGCAACACCGACTGCACATCGGCGACATGCTCACCATCGTCACGAATCGTGAGCGCTCGAGCCAACAACGCATCAGCCTCGGCATCGCAGAAACCATTCACGTTCCAGCCTTCACGGTCAGCAGTCGACAACTCTTCGCAGGAATTTGCTGCCGCCAATAACCCGACATCGGCCAACCCTGATTGGGCATACACCGCAAGATCCCACTCGCCGCCAGCCAACCGGTCAGCGAACTCGAACTCACTACCGACCGAGTCGACCTTCACGCGAAAACCCATATCGCGCATCATCGAAACGAGGACATCAACGAGTTGGTCTTGACGGGCACGACCACCGGCAACCAACCATGTGATCTCATGAGGCTCACCGGTTTCATCCTGCCAATAGCCGTCACCATCGAAGGTCCAGCCAGCCTCGGTCAGCAATTGTGCGCCCGCACCCGGATCGTACGAACCGGCAAACGGAGCCTGACCGTCACACCATTCGTCGTAAGTGACCGGACCGCAGTTCCACACATCGGTAGCGCCGAGCAACGGCGCATACACCTCGTCAACCAGCGCCTCACGGTCGACTGACAACCAGAAGGCCTCCCGGAACACCGGGTCAGCAAATGTCCCATTCGCACGCAGGAACATGTCTTCATGACGTCCAAGATCGAACTGCTCAAAACCCAAATTCGGGTCTGACAACCCTTCAACTGTCTCGATCGACACATCGGGAAGAATCACGTCAATCTGCCCAGAACGAAGAAGGTCAACCTCGACCGACGAACTGCCGAGTGGCACCAACACCAATCGCTCAAACCCCACAGCCTCGGTTTCGTCACCGTCATCCTCGGAGGCTGTCGGCACCAAAATCATCTGTGCTGCATTCCAAGCCTCAACACGGAATGCTCCCCAACCAGCAGGCGCCTCATCATCAAACGCCGTCGACACGTCGCTACACGACTCAACAGCCGACGCCTGCAACAGGCGATCAAACAACACCCGATAGTTCGCAACAAACCGATCGAAGTAGACCTCAACGAGGTCGTCGGCACGGCCCGCACGAACATCGATCACTGCGTTATACGCATCGACGCCAACCGATCCCGGCGTTGACCGTAGGGCCTCGACCGTGCACCTCACGTCGTCAACGCCGATCTTTGTTCCATTCGGCCAATGGGCGTCGGCAGCAAACTGAAACGCAAGCTGCATCACTGCGTCATCTGGAATCGGCAGCGTCGTCGTCGGGGCGACCTCGGTCGTTGTCGTCGCCACCTCGTCAGCTGACGCCCCAGGCTCGTCAACCACAGTTGTTGAGGTTTGCGCAGCACCGAGAGTCGTAACGACCGCCTCATCGCCACCAGAGCACGCAGCAAGCGGAAGGGCGAGCGCCACGACAGCAACGCCACTCAAGCGCCGACGAATACGAAGCGAACTAGAGGTGAATTTCATTCTGCTGTCGAACGTACCAGTACGCGACCGCAGAATTTTGGCGCGTCGACACTCAGCCGGCAGCAATTTTCACGATCTGCGCGAAATCGTCGGGGTCGAGGCTCGCTCCACCAACCAAC
>JALRDI010000094.1 GCA_023257035.1 Ilumatobacteraceae bacterium
CGACCGAGGGCGGCCAGGACATCGTGGGCATCGACCTGCGCATCGGCGACATCATCGGCACCTACGCCGGTCAGGTCAGCGAGGTCGGGATGTACGACTGGGACGGCTCGCTCGGCATCGACGCGGAGCTGGCCAAGATCCGGTACAACTCCGATGGTCTCGTGACCGCGATCGCTCAGGACGTGCACGACAACGAGGTTCTGATGCTGGCGTGGATGAACGAGGAGTCGTTGCAGATGACCCTCGCCGAGGGACGCATGGTGTACTGGTCGCGCAGTCGTAGTGAACTTTGGCGCAAGGGTGATACAAGTGGTGATCACCAGACGGTGTGTGAGGCGTATTACGACTGTGACGGAGACACGCTGCTCTTCAAGGTCGTTCAACACGGAGGGGGTGCGTGCCACACCGGTGAACGTACGTGTTTCTTCCGTTCTCTTGGCGATTCCGAATGAATATTCGTCCTGAGGCTGACCAATTTCTTGCGTACGCAGCGGAACACAGTGTCGTTCCGGTGTGGACCGAAGTACTTGGCGATCTCGAGACTCCGGTATCGGCCTTTTTGAAACTCGTGGGCGCTCGACCTGGCTTTTTGCTCGAGTCGGTCGAGAACGGCGAGCGATGGAGTCGGTTCTCGTTTATTGGGCGTGACCCGGTTGCAACCTTGGTGCTACGAGACGGTGAATTGGATGTCAGCGGAACATTGGGAGCCATGGTTCCAACCGAGGACGGCATCCTCGCGGCCCTTGAGGCATTGCTCAACTCTCACTCGAGTCCAGACATTGCCGATCTTCCGCCTCTTCACGGCGGCATTGTCGGATACCTCGGATACGACGTCATTCGCGAAGTTGAGCACCTGCCAGACGCTCCGCCTAATGACCATGGGATGCCCGATGCAGTGATGAGCATTATTGGCTCGCTTGCCGCGTTTGACCACTGGCGCCAGCGGATCTATCTCATTGAGTCTGTGGTAACTCGCGACGACGCAGGTAACTCCTTACCACGAGAAGACTTGCTTGCTGCTCGTGATGCGGCGATTGAGGCGGTCACTGCGGCGGCTGGCCGTTTGGCTGCTGCTGCGGAGTCAACTGTGGTTGAGCCGCCCATTCCAGGCGAACGCCATGATGATGTTCCCTCGTCAATGGGTGATGGTCGTTACATCAATGCTGTGAAAGCGGCGAAAGAACACATCCTTGCAGGTGACATTTTTCAGGTTGTGCTCGCTCAACGTTATGACATCGAATTAGGCGCAGATCCATTCGATGTGTACCGAGTGTTGCGTCAGGTGAACCCGAGTCCGTACATGTATTTCATTCGGCACGAAGAGGCGACCTTGGTCGGTTCCTCTCCCGAACCAATGGTGCAACTGAGAGGGGATCACATTGTGAGTCGCCCGATCGCAGGCACTCGGAAACGTGGCGTCGACGAAGAACATGATCGTCGTCTTGCAGCAGAACTGCTGGAGCACCCAAAGGAGCGCGCCGAGCATGTGATGCTCGTCGACCTTGCGAGAAATGACGTGGGACGTGTTGCAGAGTTTGGATCGGTTCAGCCTGAAGAGTTCATGACGCTTGAGCGGTATAGCCATGTCATGCATCTGACGTCACAAGTGACTGGAAAGATTCGCCCAGGGCTT
>JALRDI010000123.1 GCA_023257035.1 Ilumatobacteraceae bacterium
GTCCAACGTGAACGATCGTGTCGACGAAAGCGAACCCGTTCGCCTTGGCGAAGGCCGATGCTTCGCAGTTCGGCCGCCGACATGTGACTCAGTAGCCCAGGGTGCGACGCTGAAGTCGTTGCATCCCGGTAATCCACTTCTGTGGATCCGTGCCCTTGAACTTCAAGTAATCGCCCACCTCTGGATGAGGAAGGATGAGGAAACGCTCATCGACGATCGCCTGATAGACGACTTCGGCTACGTCGGCCGGTTCGAGAACCTCGCCGACTGACCGCACCACATCTCCGCCGGTGCCGATCGGGGAGTCAGCATTCAACATTGCGGTGTTGACGCCCTGTGGGCACAGACAACTCACCTTGAGGCCGCGTTCGCCGTAGGTAATTGACATCCACTCCGCAAAGGCAACCGCAGCATGTTTTGTCAACGAGTAAGGGGCAGAACCGATCTGCGCAAGGAGGCCTGCCGCCGATGCGGTCGAACAGAAATACCCTTCACCTCGTTCGAGCCACGCAGGCAGAAGGCGCCGAGCAGCCCAACGATGAGCATGGGTGTTGATTGCGAACGCTAGATCCCAAATCTCTTCGTCATCCATCGGATCAGTTCCAATAGCAACTCCAGCGTTCGCAAAGAAGAGATCGACAGTGCCGAAGTGGCTTTCAGCCGTATCGATGAGTTCGACATTTCCCGCCTCGGTCGACAGGTCAACGGCGAGGGCAACAGCCCCCGGTAGGTCTGCCGCTACAGCCTCCGGCGAACGTTGGTCTGCGAGTACAAGGCGTGCGCCGGCAGCATGAAAGCGCCGAGCAAGCGCTGAACCGATTCCTCCGGCGGCGCCGGTAACAACAACGTGACGATCTTTGAGGTCCATACACCCACAATAGATGGCAGGACATGCGCGCACGATGCCCGTAAGAACGATACGGTGATACCGATGACTGAAAGCAGCGCAAACAGCACCGCCGTTCTCGATGATCAAGAGGCCGTTTCTGGCGACTCTCCAGCTGGCGACACCGTTGCCGCAATTTCTGTAATCGACGAGGCCCTCGTCCGTTTACTGCAGCGTGAGCTCGTCTCGGCGAATGAAGTGACCGACGTGTTGCTCGATGTTCGCCGGCTCATCGCCGGTTAGATCACAGAAGAGGCAACAACGCCGTCGCCAGTGCGGCGCCGACGAACGCGCCAGCAACGACGTCCGTTGCGTGGTGAATGCGAACATGGAATCGGCTTGTCGCGACTGTCGTAGCGATGAAAATCCACAGCAACATCCACCATCCGCCTGTCATAGCGGAGAGCATTACGACTGCGAAGCCAGCGGCAGAGGCGTGCCCGCTTGGGAACGAAGAAGTTCTCGGCTTCCGTACGGTCAGACCTTCAGCTCCGTGTTCTGTTGGACGTTGTCGTCGAAACAGTCGTTTGATGCCTTGGTTGACGATGAGGCTCTCGACACCAAGAAGAATTGAGAGTAGGAAGATCTCGCGAAACTCTCGTGTGAGAAGTCCTCGAGTGGCACCTGTGAGATGCCAGATCAGACTCCAGTCTCCGAGCGTGCTTGCCGCAACCATGATTGAGTTGAGGAACGCATTGCGGCGTGCCGGCCCATACCAGGCGTCAACTCGAGAATCGAGCCTGTCGGCCGCCTGTGAAACTGATGAGAGGCTCATTCTGATGTCATGAATGTTGTGCCCGTCGCGGCGCCTCAACCAGCGCAACGTTCGGGTCTCCGCCAAATTCTGGGCACCATTGCTGAAATGTGCAGTAGTTACATAGTGCGCTTTTGCGAGTTGCAAACTGACCGCTTTCACACGCCTGTGAGATGGCTTGATGAACAGCTGTGAGGCGCTGTTCGGTGAATGAAATGGTCTTGCTCGATGGCCGGGAGGTGATTGTTTGAGATGATTTCACATACATCAATCGCAATTCAGCAGCATCTTCTTCGAACTCTCGCTGACATAACAACGCGTAAAAGTGCACCCCAGCGAGTGCCTTCTTTTCAAATGAAGGTCCGGGTGCTCGTCCCGTCTTGTAGTCGGTGATGACAAGACGGCCTTCACTATCTCGCTCAAGTCGATCGATAATGCCTCGCAATGTGACTTCTCCAAATGTCGCTTCGATCCGAAGTTCAAGACCGACAGGATTGACCTGTTTCGGGTCTTCCATCTCAAGGGCATTAAGAGCAAGCTTGCGGCACTCGTTCCCGAGTTTGTCGTACTTGTCGCCGGTGAGACCAAGAAAAATGATGTCGTCATCAGTTTCGTAATCGCCGATCATCTTGTCGACGGCTGAGTGAAGTTGGTCCTCGCTGCGTTCAGTGTTGGGGCTGTCGTAAAAGTACTCAAGGGCTTGATGGACCATCGTGCCCCGCACGGTCGCCTCGGTCGGTGGGTCGAACAGTCCGTCGAGACTCGAAAACCGAAACGCAAGCGGACACGAGAGAAACGAATCGATGCGCGAAGGAGACAACGTCGTAGGTGGTGCGTAAGCACTCATAGGTGACAGCCTGCCAGAAAAGGCTTACGAACGCGGAGTATCAAACAATTGATCGATCGTGTGGGCAACTTCGGCTGGAACGACGAATGGCCCAAAGTGATTCCAAGATGGGTTGAGGTGATACGAACCATTCGGCAGTCGCTTCGCTACACCTTCAGCGAAGTTTGAAGG
>JALRDI010000132.1 GCA_023257035.1 Ilumatobacteraceae bacterium
ACAACAGAGGCAGGAGCCTCATCAACATCGATCGTGATTCGAACCGGGTGAATGGTGACGTTGCGGAGTTCATCGCGGGTTTCGCGCAGGCCAGCGAGCCCGTCATCGCCCCCTTCACCCCAGCCAAACCATCCAAAGGCAGCATCGAGATCAATGCCCTTGTCATCGGTGGTCACCCACCCGGCGCCCCACGCCATGCGGACCGATGTTGGTGCGCTTTCGTCATCAGGATTCATGTGTGATCACCTCAGGTCGAAGAGTTGGGAACAGAACAACTTCTCGGATCGAATCAACACCAGCGATCAACATCGCAACGCGATCCATTCCGATGCCGAGCCCGCCGGTAGGGGGCATGCCGTACTCGAGGGCGCGCAGATAGTCCTCATCAACGGTGCCTCGTTCAGCATCGCCAGCCTCTTTCGCGGCTTGCTCGTCTTCAAATCGTGCCCGTTGTTCAACAGGGTCGTTTAACTCGGAATAACCATTCGCAAGTTCGCGGCCATCGACGAACAACTCGAATCGCTCCGTGAGGTGCGGGTCGTCTCGGTGAACTCTTGCCAGCGGCGAAATATCAACCGGGTGGCCTGTGATGAACGTCGGTCGAACAATGCTCGACTCACAGTGTGCTTCGAAGATTTCTTCGATGATCTTTCCGGGAAGCCATCGTGGGGCGACCTTCACATCATTCTTCGACGCGATGTCGGCGAGAACATCACGTGGCATTGACGGGTGGAGCTCAGTGCCGACAGCCTCACTCGCAGCATCAATCATCCGAACCCGTGGCCACGGGTCAGCGAGGTCGATCTCTGATCCGCGGATCGTCAGCGTTGTTGTCCCAATTGCGTCACGGGCAGCGTTGGTGATGAGTAGCTCGGTGATGTTCATGACATCTGTCCAGTCGGCGAACGCCTGATACAGCTCCATCATCGTGAACTCAGGGTTATGGCGAGTGGAGATGCCTTCGTTTCTGAAAATTCTTCCGATTTCATACACCCGTTCCATGCCGCCAACGATGAGACGCTTGAGGTGAAGTTCCAGAGCGATACGCAAATAGAGCTGCATGTCAAGCGTGTTGTGATGGGTCACAAATGGTCGAGCATGTGCACCTCCGGCCTCAACATGCAGCACCGGAGTCTCCACCTCGATGAACCCTTCCTCGGAAAGCGTCTTTCGGAAACTCGAGATCATTGCGTGACGAATCTCAAAGTGGCGACGAGCTTCATCGTTCACGATCAGATCTGCATATCGCTGACGGAAACGGGTGTCGACATCCGTCAAGCCGTGCCACTTGTCGGGAAGCGGTCGAATTGCCTTCGATAGCAGCTGGCACTCTGCCACCCGAACTGACAATTCGCCTTTGCGAGTTGTCATGACCTCACCGGTCACACCGACCCAGTCGCCAAGGTCAAGCGACTTGACCGCATCGAAACCTTCGTCGCCTATGACAGCTTTTGACACAAAGAGTTGGATCTCGTCCGATCGATCGCGGATCGTCAGAAAGATGAGTTTGCCCGAGTCGCGGGCGAGCATGATGCGTCCTGCAACCGAAACACGGTCATCAGTTTCTGAACCCGCTTCAAGATCTGTGTGACGGGCACGCACCTCAGCAAGAGAGTCTGTGCGGTCAAATCTGTAGGGATACGGCTCGGTACCTGATGCGCGAATCTCATCAACCTGCGCAGAACGTCGTGAGCGTTCAGCTAGCAGGCCGCTTCCTGTTTGTTGGTCGTCAGGTCCTGCGGCGGTGTTCTCTGCAGGGGGATGTTGTTCGTTTCCGCCACTCATCGAGAAAGCATCGTACCGCCCGCCGTTCTTCGTGCTTGGGAGGCCGCCGACCGAATGGGTCAGAACACGGTTCATCAGCTGGCGCAGTCGGCTGAAATCAGGCCGCCGATAGCCTGACCGTGTGGCTCATCGATTTGTCATCATTGGCGGCGGTCCAGCAGGTAACCAGGCGGCAACCTATGCGGCGCGCCTTGGTGCTCATGTGACCATGATTGAGCGCGAAATCGTCGGTGGCGCTGCGCACCTTCTCGATTGCATTCCATCGAAAACGATGATCGCAACGGGCGGTGCAATCTCCTTCGGACAGCGCATTGAAGGAATGGGTCTGGCGGATGCCTCGACGACAGTTGACGAAGATGCGCTCATCCATCGGATCAGCAGCATCCGAGACCACATGCAAGATGACACGACGCAGCTTCTTGAAAGTCAAGGTGTCAACATCATCCGCGGAACCGCCCGATTTACGGGTCCTCACAGTGTCGAGGTCGAAACCGTCGACGGGTTGCAGCAACTCGAATTTGATTCTGCGCTGATCGCAACAGGTACCCGCCCTCGGATTCCAGACTGGTGTGTGCCCGATCATGAGCGCATTCTCACGACCCGAGATTGCTATCCACCAAAGGTGTTCCCGAAGAAAGTGACAGTTATCGGTTCTGGTGTCACTGGAGTCGAATTCGTTCACATGTTCGCGTCATTTGGTGCCGAAGTGACGTTGGTGGTCAGCCGTCAACATGTGCTTCCTGGCAAAGACCCAGAGGCAGCAGCAGTTCTTGAGGACGACTTTTTGAGTAGGGGAGTGCGACTGCTGAAAGGCGCACGAGCAACCTCAATCGAGCGTGACCCGTCCGACCCAGAAAAAGTTGTGGTCAAATGTGACGACGGTCGAATCGTTGAGTCGACGCACGCAGTTCTTGCCATCGGATCAGTGCCAAATACGGAAATGCTCAATCTTGAAGCTGCGGGAGTTGAAGCAGATGCTGGTGGCTACATCCCGATTAACCATCACTGTGTAACGAATCAACCGCATATCTATGCCGCAGGCGACGTGAGCGGAAAGTTACCTCTCTCATCGGTCGCGTCCGTACAGGGTCGCAAGGTGGCGGAGCACGCAATGGGTCTCCACACTGTCGAGCACCGACACCTGGACTACGACAAAGCAGCATCGGCGATCTTCACCGAGCCCGAAATCGCAGACGTCGGGCTCGCCGAAGCAGAAGCGTTTGCGCTAGGTCGAAAAATCCGAGTGACAAAAGTTCCGTTTGCAACAACTCCGAAAGCGCTCAGCAATAACGACC
>JALRDI010000152.1 GCA_023257035.1 Ilumatobacteraceae bacterium
GCGAATAACCAGATCTGAGATATCCCCCGAATTCGCCACAAAGTGATCGTACCGAACTACCCGGTTCAGTGAAGAGGTAGTTCTCCAGTTCTGACGCGCGCACCGAGGCCTTGAAGCAAGAATTGCACCAGATTTTCGTCACACGTCCTCCGATGTGTCACACGTCTGTGGTACTTGTACAGCACTGTGAAAAGTTCGGCAAACACTTCCGAGGAGCTTGGGCTTCAACTCAGCTTGGAGGATCTCGGCCAACCGCTCATCGACACAACGTTTTGCATTCTTGACGTTGAAACAACCGGCACCAACTCTCGCCATGACCTCATCTGCGAAATCGGTGCCGTGAAAGTGAAGGGTGGCGAAACAGTCGGAACCTTCCAGACGCTTGTCAACCCCGGGGTTGCACTCCCACCTCAAATCACGGTCATCACGGGCCTCACAGACGCAGTGCTTGCACCCGCTCCTCGCATCGAGCAGGTCATCACAAGCCTTCGCCAATTCATTGGCGATGCCGTATTCGTTGCGCACAACGCATCATTCGACCTCGGATTCGTGAAAGCGGCGTTCGAGCGAGCGGGAATCACCGACTTTCACCCGACAGTTGTCGACACACTGACCCTGTCAAGACGACTATTTCGAGACGAGGTACGCAATTTCAAACTCGGAACTCTCGCCGAACGCTTTGGCATTGAAAACCGGCCAAGTCACCGAGCTCTCGATGATGCCCTTGCGACTCGCGACCTTCTGTACCTCCTCATCGAACGAGCATCTGGTTGGGGCGTCACAGGACTCGACGACCTTGTTGCTGTCGGCAAACTCTCGGGCCACCCGCAAGCAAAGAAACTCCGACTCACCGAGTCACTTCCTCGCTCACCCGGGGTGTACCTCATGGTCGATGAGAACAATGTCGTGACCTACGTCGGAAAGGCGACGAATCTCAGACAGCGGGTCCGTAGCTACTTTGGTAACGACGAGCGACGGAGCGTGATTCCGATGCTTCGGCACCTTGCCCGAATCGAGCACATCGAAACCCCTGATGCATTCACCGCTGAAGTTCTTGAACGCCGACTCATTAGCTCACTTGCCCCCAGACACAATCGTGTCGGAAGAAGGAAGCGGCGGCCGGTCTATGTTCGGCTCGACACAAACGAACTATGGCCCCGTCTATCAATCGTTCACCAGGCTCGGTCACAGGGCCAATACCTAGGGCCGTTGTCAAGCCGGCATCAGGCAGAGGCAGTCATCGAAGCGCTTCAAACTGCATTCCCGATTCGACGATGCGCGACGCACATTGGTCCACGTTTCGTCGTCGATCCAGACGCAGCCCCATGCTCGGCGGCTCAACTCGGTGTCGCACCATGCCCGTGCTCGGGAACCGCAGACCCTGCAGCGCACGCAAAAGCCGTCGAAGGAGTTGCTCAAGCAATGATGGGAGAACAGCGCTCTGTCGTTGAAACTCTCTCTGAACGAATGAGCCAACTTGCAACGCAACAGCGATTTGAAGAGGCAGCAGCTGTTCGTGACCGTTTAACCTCCCTTCTGACAGCAACGAAAACTGCACAACTCGTCAACGCCGGCTTAGCGGCTGGGACGGCTCGGTTCACTCTTGCTGGAGTCGACCATGAGATGAACGATGGTCTGCTCAACCTGCAGCACCTCGGCATTTCACATCGCTTTGATACGTCGGAAGCTGACACGAGTGCCGAGCGAGTACTTGTCGCACGAATGATTCAACGAGCGGCGAGCCAGAACCGGTCGATCCGACATGTCAGCTGCTCGGGAGAGTGGCGTTTTCCAGTTCCGGAGGTCGCGATCGACCGCCTCAAGCCGTCAGCTACAGACGACGCCGCTGTGGTCGACATTGACAACACGGACTTGCCCGCCGCTGAGTGATGACTCAGCGGCCTCTGTCGCCCCGCGTCGGAAAAAACCAGCAACAGTTGGGCCACTTCCTGAGAGCCATGCCCCAATTGCCCCCGACTCGAGCATCACGTGTAGCGCTTCAGCCGACGCCGGAACTCCTGCAAGGCGCTGCGGTTGGTGAAGTCGATCGACCACCCCAGCACGCACCAATTCCTCATCGCCTGACGAAACGCCGGCAACGAAATGAGCGATCGCAGCCAGATTGGTCACTGCGTCAACACGTTGAACAACCGGTTCGAGCTGTGTTCTCGATTTGTCGGTAGACGTCGTGTTCTCGGGAATCCACACCAGCACGACCCAATCCTGCGAAATCGGAATCTGAGCGACATGATTCGGAGAGGCTGCAACCAGCCCCCCGTAGACCGATGCTGCGGCGTTGTCTGGGTGACCTTCAAGTTCTGCAACGACTCGAAACGCTTCCTTTCGGGCGCCGTGGTCGTTTGCAACCTCACGTGATCCCTCACGTTCAACAATTGCGAGCATTGCACCTGCGGCTCGCGCTGCACCGCTAAAACCAAGTCCCCTTCCCATTGGAAGTTTTGATCTCGACCACAGTTGCTGTCGTCCGCCGAGTTGCTTGTAAGCCACTGTGGCTGGATGTCGATCGTCGATCATTTGGGCGCCATCTGGGGCATCACCCACCCCAGCTTCAGCACGAAGATCGACGGCGAGTCCGAGGACGTCAAATCCGGCACCGAGGTTTGCCGACGACCCAGGGGCCGAAACGCTGATTCTTGAGTCCATTTGATCAACCATCTGTCACTGCTGAAGTTGAGGCAGCAATAAGGGCGGCGAGTGCCGCTGAGGCTGAACCATCATCAATGCTCTGTGCCGCCATCTCAATACCGGCCGCAATGTCGTCGACTCGGCCTGCTACCACCAGCGCCGCTCCGGCATTCAGCACAACGATGTCTCGATGCGCGCCGGATTCGCCACTCAGCACTCGCTTGACGACGTGAGCGTTCTCCTCTGGGCCACCACCGGTGAGATCTTCGTTGGTGGCAGGCGCAATACCGAACTCAGTTGCGTCAATCGTGAACGTCCGTACGGTTCCGGCACGAAGCTCATGGACAGTCGATGCCCCAGTGGTTGTGAGTTCATCGAGTCCGTTCCCGTGCACCACCCAGACATGTTCAGCCCCACGCTGCTTCAGCGTGCTGAGCACGAGTTCTGCGCGATTTGGGTCGGCAACGCCAATGAGTTGTCGCTGGACACGTCCCGGGTTTGCCATTGGTCCGAGAAGGTTGAACGCCGTTGGAATGCCAATTTCTCGTCGTGGAGGTCCCGCAAAGCGGAACGCCGGATGGAACGTAGGAGCGAAACAAAATCCGATGCCAGCTTCGTCAACGCATCTTGCAACAGTCGCTGCATCCGCGGCGATGTTGACGCCGAGTTGTTCGAGAACGTCCGCCGTCCCACACGACGATGAAGCTGAGCGATTGCCGTGCTTACACACCAGTGCGCCCGCTCCGGCAGCAACGAGAGCCGCCATGGTCGACACATTGATTGAGTGCGACCCATCTCCACCGGTACCCACGACATCGATGGCGGCGGACTGCTGCTCAGATGTCAACGGAACGGCAACCGCGTGCTGTAGTACCACGTCGAGCATTGCGGATAACTCACTAGCAGTCTCACCGCGGCCGCGTAACGCAACGACGAAACCAGCGATCTGGGCAGGAGTCGCATTGCCTTCAAGGATGACCTCTAGCGCTACGCCAACCGTTCGGGCATCCAGTTCCTCACCGGACAGCACCTTTGAGATGACTGTTGCCCATCCGCCGACTTCACCGATCTCTGCCATAGGCGCAGGCTAAGCGGAAAACGTTCTTTACGTTCAGGCGGAACGGCGACGCTGCCGAATGATTCGGCGGCGTTCACGTTCTGTCGCTCCACCCCACACGCCAACTTTCTCCCGTCGAAGGAGCGCATGTTCAAGACATGCAACCTGAACGACACACGAACCACAGATCTCTTTGGCGATATCTGCCTCGTCATCTTCGTCCGGATAAAAAATGTCGGGATTGAGACCGCGGCAGGCTCCGGCCATTCGCCACTCGAAGTCATGATCCGCCATTGCTGCTACCCCCCTTGGTTACCAGCTGTGACATTTGACACTAGAGCGCGGATAAGGACGGATGCAATGGGAATCTCAAGATTTTTCAGAGTTTTTGCACGTCTTTCCAGCGCCCATCTGCGCCTCACTACGATGACACCGTGCGCACCCTCGAATCACCGATCGGAATTGATAGAGACGCCTTCTCTCGCCAGTTGCGCGAGCGCGTCGAGAGCGGTACGGCATTTGACCTGGTCGTGATCGGTGGCGGCATTACAGGGGCCGGTGTCGCCCTCGATGCTTCATTGCGTGGTTTTGATGTTCTTCTTGTCGACAAAGGTGATTTCGCCTCAGGAACATCGTCGAAAAGTTCAAAGCTGGTACACGGCGGCCTCCGGTACCTGCAGCAAGGAGATGTCCCGCTTGTTCGGGAGGCCCTTCGCGAGCGAAGCATTTTGCAACGAATCGCACCCGGGCGGGTTGATGTTCTCCCGTTCCTGCTGCCCATCTTCACTCGAGACGGGCTATTTCCTCGCCGAATCGCGCGTGCACTCGGCAGTGCATTGTGGGCGTATGACACTGCAGGTGGATGGCGTATTGGTCGGCTGCATCGAAGGTTAAGGAAGTCGGGGGTTGCCAAGATGGCTCCCCTGCTGAACAGCGATCGAATTGCTGGTGGGTACATCTATTACGACGCTCGAGCCGACGATGCTCGGCTTACCCTCGACGTCGTCAGCACTGCCGTAGCTTCAGGTGCGATCGCAATGAATTACTGCCCAGTAGACGAGATTGCCACAGAAGACGGCCATGTGACAGGAGTCAGTCTGAACGTCGACGGAGCAACGCTCTTCGTCCCTACAACGTGCGTTGTCAACGCTGCTGGAGTGTGGGCTGAACGAGTTGATGAACTTGTCAACCAACGACTCAGCGAACCACTTCCTACATTGACAGTGCGCCCGGCCCGAGGCGTTCACGTCACCATTCCTTGGGAACTCGTACAGACTCGAGTTGCGATGGTGCTGCCAGTCCCAGGCGATAAGCGGAGCGTCTTCCTTGTTCCTGACATGGCCAAGCCGGATGGCTCATTTGAGGTGGCCTACATCGGCACTACCGACACCGACCATGACGGTTCGCTCGACAATCCCGAATGTCTGTCAGACGACGTTGACTACTTGTTGCGAGCAGTTAATGCAACGATGCAAACCACGGTCACCCGCAACCATGTCATCGGGGTCTGGTCAGGTCTCCGACCACTTGTCACCTCAGATGATGCAACCGAGGGGCGCACAGCAGATGTGAGCCGGCGTCACCGAGTCGATAGCAGCGGTTCAGGGTATGTGCGCGTCGTCGGAGGCAAACTCACGACCTACAGGGCGATGGCTGAAGACACGATGAGCCACGTCGAGCAAGTGCTGGGTAAACGAAAGCCTTGTTCAACGAGAAAAACCTCGCTCCTCGACCGCCACCCTCGCGTATTGAGAGAAATAACCGAAGCCGGCTCGTCGCAGGCGGAGTTGTTACCAGGCTCACAACTCACCGAAACCGACGTCGTGTACGCAGTTCGTCACGAGGCAGCCATTCATCTCACCGATGTGATGACGAGGCGGTCACGGCTTCACCTTCTCCACCGAGATCTTGCAGAGCGGTGCGCCGAACCGGTGTCGCTCATCATGCAGCGTGAACTCGGTTGGTCGGACGCCCGCTGCCAAGAGGAGCTCATGAAATATTCAGACCTGTGCCGCTCCGAGGTGGACGCAATGAACGAAGGAATGAGCTAATGCCAGCAACTCCCACTCCCCCTATCGAACTCGACGGCCACGCAGAGCACCTCAATGCGAACCGAACAACGATCTCGCCAGCAACAGTTGCCGCCCTTTCATCTGTATGCCCGACCACTACTTCATCTGACAACTCTCAAGAGGTAGCCGAACTCAGCCGTGACTGGTGGCCACTTGCACTGCATTGGGCGCTTCACGGCGAGGTCGGTTCCCTTGCCGCCGTCGTTGCCCACCCGCGATCCACTGAAGATGTCTCACAGATTCTTTCAATCTGCAATGAAGCATCGATTCCTGTCACTGCGGCAGGAGGTCGCTCAGGAGTGTGCGGCGGTTCGATCCCTGTGCATGGTGGAGTTGTTCTCGATCTGTCAGCGATGAACTCCATTACTGCGGTCGACGATATTTCAGGCGTGGTAACCGCTCAGTGCGGCGTGTTTGGCCCAGACCTTGAAGCAGAACTCCGGGAACATCACGGCATCACTGTTGGCCACCACCCACAAAGTTTTGACCTCGCCACCGTTGGCGGGTGGGTCGCTTGCCGTGGAGCTGGGCAATATTCAACCCGATACGGGAAGATCGAAGACATGGTGGTTGGGCTTGAAGTTGTCCTTGCTGACGGCTCGGTGATCAACACCGGTGGCCATGCCGCCGGTGCCGTCGGACCAGATCTCAACCATGTGTTCATTGGCTCAGAAGGAACGCTCGGCATCATCACGTCGGTTTCACTGAGGACGCATCCCGTGAGCGACTACCAAGGTCGAGCTTCGTACTCGTTTCCAACCCTTCATGACGCATTCGAGGCCTGCCGCTTAGCTGTTCGCCACGATGCGACGCCGGCTGTACTCCGTCTATATGACCCGATCGAATCGGCACGGTCACATGGCGGCAACGGCGACGAGACGGTTGTGTTGGTGCTCGACGAGGGGCACCCACGCATTGTCGATGCAACACTCGAGACAGTGCACGAGTGCTTCACCAACTGCGGTGCCACCAAGATGCCTGATGATCGCGTTGCACATTGGCTGGAACATCGAAATGACACCACCGCCCTTCAGGGCCTCACCAAAAAAGGTTTCGTGATCGACACGATGGAAGTAACCGTTCCTTGGTCGAAGCTCGGCGAGGTATACGACGCTGTTCGAGAGGCGGCCCTCTCAACACCTCATGCAGTTTCTGCTTCCGCCCATCTTTCTCACAGTTACTTAGACGGCGCGTGCCTCTATTTCAGCCTTGCCTCCCGTCCTCCGCGGGATACGCCTCTCGATGAGATCGATACAACCCATCGAGTGTTGTGGGATGCCGCTCAACGGGCAGCACTTCATGCCGGAGCCAACCTTTCGCACCACCACGGCATCGGACTCAATCGCTCGAGATATATGCGAGAGGCTCTCGGTGCAGCATTCGACTCTCTACAGAGCATCAAAGACGCGCTCGACCCACGTGGAATCATGAATCCTGGAAAGCTGGGATTTAACGACAAATTCGGATCTTCAGGGTGGTGAACATGCAGACCACACAACGCTGGGATACCACCGCATTACGCATGGGCGCAATGGTGTCGCTTGTCTTCGCAATTCCATTTTCGATCGGCGCCTCGTGGGCCGCGAGCCGCGATGCGACATCTCTTGCCGTCTGGCTCGTGCTCGGCGCCGTCGGGGGTTTCACGCTTGGCGCTGGGTGCGCTGCATGGGTGCAACGGCTTGATCTTCCTCTCAGCCACGGGCTTGTGACCGCAACTGGCACGTATTCGGCGACTCAGGCCGTCTTCATCCTTGTGCAGGTCGTCACCGGCGGCACAGTGAATTGGTTCGGGGCGTTCTTCAACCTCAGCGTTGTTGCAGGTGTCGGGCTCATTGGCGGTTGGATCGGCCGACGGCTTCGCTCCAAGGGTTTCATTCCATCATTTGAACGGTCGTCGAAATGATCCTTGTCATCGACATCGGGACGACGAGCATCCGTGTGGCGACGATGAACGTCGACGGCGAAATCGTTGACTTTCGGCAACAGCAACAGCCACCGTCGACGCCGTTTCCTGGTCTCGTCGAGTTCAACCCAGAGTCACTCTCACGCTCTGTCATTGAGCTAGCGACCGCCGCAGCTACTGCCGCAGGTGCCATCACCGGCGTTGCCGTCACAACCCAGCGTGCCAGCACGGTTGCGTGGGATCGATCAACAGGAGAGCCCATCGGTCTAGGCTTAAGTTGGCAAGACCTTCGCACTGTCGGCGAGTGCATGACAGCGAAGAGCGAGCACGGTGTCGCAGTCGCTCCAAACCAGAGCGCAACGAAAGCGCAATGGTTGTTGAACTCAGTCGAGAACGCTCGAGGACTTGACCTCTGCATCGGGACGATCGATTCGTGGATCGTGTGGGCGCTCTCAGGTGGTCAATCACATGTCACTGACCACACCAATGCGGCGGTTACCGGCTGGTACTCACCGCAGTCAGGCGATTGGGATGAACGGCTTTGCGAGGTGTTCGACACGCCGATGTCAATGTTGCCGACCATTGTCGACAGCGTCGGCGAATGCGCAATTGCTCATGCACTGCCGGGTTCACCGCCAATCGTTGCTGTCATCGGCGATCAACAAGCCTCGCTTGTCGGCCAAGGCTGTGTCTCACCAGGCCTTGCCAAGATCACTTTTGGCACGGGGGGAATGCTTGACACCGTGATCACCGAAGACTCACCCCTCGCCAACAGCACACGTCGTGGCGATGGAGGGTGTTTTGGAATCGTGGCCTGGGCAGAAGCAGGGCAACGGGTCTTCGGTGCTGAATCGATCATGCTCGCGGCAGGATCGAATATCGACTGGCTGAGGGATGATCTCGGACTCCTTACAGCAAGCGCCGAAAGCGCCGATGTCGCATCGCAGTGTGAGACAACAGAAGGAGTCCTTTTCGTTCCTGCCCCGCTTGGAATTGGGACTCCTCACTGGGATTACGGTGCCCGCAGCACATTCGTGGGCTTAACTCGGGGTACCACTCGGGCACACATGGTGCGGGCAGTGCTCGAGGGAGTCGCACATCGGGGGGCCGATCTCGTAGATGCTGTGTCAACCGACGCCGGAGTCGACGTTGATGTCATTCGAGTCGACGGCGGCATGAGTGCAAATTCGATATTCGTTCAGGCGCTTGCCAACTTCACCGGTCTCAATGTTGAAGTTTCGCCTCACACCGAAGGAACGACCATTGGCGCCGGACGACTCGCGCTCGTCGGGACAGGTGAAGTTGCGACTGTGGCCGATACTGCGCAGATGTGGAACCCGTCTCAGGTTCTGCATCCCGATCTCTCATTTGATCGCGCCGCGGCACGAACTATCTGGCAGAAGGCAACAACCCGTTCGTTGGGTTGGATCCCAGAATTATCAAGTCTTGATTTCTGAATCAGACGGATTCTCGCCTGATCGAGTCTCCCCTGAGAGGCAAACCAACGGCCTGCGGCTCGATGGCGCACCCCTCAATCTACTCAGTCGGCTGCTCAGTCTCAGTTGATGCTGCGGAAGCCTTCCGACGCATGAGGAGAACGACACCTCCGGCCACCAGCACAAGCGCGATAACGAGCACAATGATTCCAGTTGAGCCACCGGATCCACCTGAACCTGATTGAGCGAAGAGCACCCCGTCTTCAGGCGGGGTGAGGAGATTGAATTCCCAGTTCACGGTGCTTCCGCTTGCATCACCGTTGTGTTCCGTAATGGAACCGGGAAGTGTGACCGCTAGTGAGAATGCAATTTCAACTCCCATGAGCGCAAGCATCTCGGGGTCCATTTCTTCGCCTTCGTCTTCGCTCATGTCATCCGTTAAAGGCGAAACGTCGTATTCAAACCTCCAGCCTTCGCCTACTTGTGTGAGCGAGACTTCTTCTCCACTTCCCTCAACTAATTCGGCGGCGCCAGCAGACCAAGATCCGGTGACAATCTGTCGACAAATCGAGCCATCATTTTCAGTTCGTACGTCAGCATTTTCTCCGGCAAGTTCGTTGCCGCCTGCATCGTTGAGCGACTCTTCGCAGAGTGATGTCGGATCGACATCTTCCCCACCAGCCAAGTCCGCAATTGCCTCAAGATCGACTACAAGCGCCATCTCGTATGTGCCTGATCCATCTTCGTTGACATCAAACTCCATCGAAATCTCGTAACAACCTGCGAGAAGAAGTGGTGCCAAGAGAAGTGGGAGTTTGCGAGAAATCTTCATAGCCAGACGGTACCACTCACGGTCGCAAGCAAACTGAGACCGTCAAATAGCGTGTCGTGCCTCGTCGATGGGCAAGACCCCACGTCAGTGCTCGCTGCCGACAATGACAGTTCGTCTTGCCACGAAGTGCCGTGCGCCTTTCGCATTATTCACGCTCCCACCCGTAAATAAAGCCTTCAGCGCCCCTCAGAGATAGACTCACTGAGGAACTTTCGTAGAACGTTTCGACCGAGACCAGAAAATTCAGAAAGGTAGCCCCGTGACGAGCACCCGGGACGACTCCCCACAACTCACTGATATCGATTTGCGCCGCAAACTGCTTGCTGGCGGAACTGCAGCGCTTGCGCTCACCATGGTTGGTGGACGGGCCGCATCTGCAGCTGGTTTGTCGTCGGATGAACTGGACCTTTTGAAGTTTGCCCAAGGCCTCGAACTCGCACTCCACGATCTCTACGATGAGGCTCTTCAAATCGACAACAACTCTGCAGCATGGACGGCCATGGCGAACAGTCATGAGTCATTTGCCCAGGCAATAGCTGGTCTTGCCGGCCTCAGCGCGAACGAGCGCAATGACGAACTTTTCAGCAACTACCGAGTTGCGATTCGCGGAGAAGACCGCGTAAAGGTTGCGTACGACCTTGAGTCAGCTGCGGCGGCTACTCACATCGACCTCATCGGCAAACTTTCTGACGCAGGGGCAGCTGAAGTGATCGCTTCGATTGCGGCTGCCGAATCTCGCCATTGCGTCGTTCTTGCCGATGTGCTTGGCAAAGGCAATGATCTCGGATTGACCCTGACCAACTCGGCACAGCCGATCGAAGCTTGAGAGACTCGAAGATGACCACTCATACCCCTGCTCAGAACTCTGGCTTCGATCGCCGGACACTGCTTCGCCGTGGCGGCCTCACACTTGGTCTCGGCGCATTCCTCTCCGCTTGTGCAGCCGACTTTGGTGGCGACACCGCTCCCGGACGCGTCGGCCTTGTTGAGAGCGAAACAATGCTCCCGGAAGGCACCGTGAATGACGTTGTGTATTTGCGCACGATGCAATCTCTCGAGCACTCAGTCGTCGAGTTGTTATCGGTGTTGATTGCCGGCGGCCATTTCACTGCGGCGCAGCAGAGCTACATCGACCGCTTCATTGCCGATCATGTCGCTGCGTCAGAGGCACTCGGTCAACACATCAGCGAGGCAGGTGGCGAGCCATATGCATGTGAGAACACGTGGGTTCGCAGCCGCTTCATCGACCCAGTGCTTGCTGCAGTCGCATCATCAGATGACGCAAGCCGTGACGCTCGAAGTTCAGCACATGCCTTCGAAACAATGCTTGCACACTCGTATCAGCACCTCGTAGGGATCGCCTCGGCACCTGCCATTCGACATGGGCTGATGTCCCTCGGCGCTTCTGCAGCCCGTCGTTCAGCGCTTCTTGCAGCGCAGTCAAGCGCTTCAGAGTTCGGTTACTTCGGCCCAGAAATCAACGGCGAAGCTGTCGAGACCGATGCTGAAGGGTTCCCCATCGGCTACGCACTCCCAGCCGTCTTTGGCCAGGTCGGACAAATTCCTCTCGTTGTTGGGGCTGTTGATGACGAGGGTGCTCGCTACTCGACCTCGTTGCAGACACCAGCAGAGAACACGTTCGTCTACGAATACATGTCCTGCTGAGCATGGACGACTCGGCGTCTCTCCGATCTGACGCCGCCCGTAACACACGTAGCCTCTCACCGGCTCTCAGCGTTATCTCGCTCTCTATTGGCGCGCTCACAAGGCTGATCTTGCAGCGACGCTGGTACTCGAAGGCCACACTCATATTCGCGCCGATTATTGGTCTGCCTATCTCATTGCATGGTTCGAGCCGGACCTCGTCGTCGCTGCGACTCACACCGACCGGCGACCCGAGTGGGCCGCAGAAGTCTCAGCAGCCCCCCAGGTGGCAGAGGTCTTCTGGCTCGGCATCGACTACGAGCGTCAACGCTTTGACGAGCTCCTTGCAAGCGACGCTCACATTCTCTCAAATTCTCAGTGGGAGGATTGGGCGATCGTCGTCGTCGAACAACACTCGTAGACTCACCGGTGACGGGGAGTCGAACGGGTGGCCGCGGTTCAGCTTTGACTGGATCGAGGAAAGTCGGGACTCCGCAGGGCAGGATGCTGGCGAGAGCCAGGTTGGGGCGACCTAACGGATAGTGCAACAGAGAGAGACCGCCGATGGGCCGGGCAACTGGCCACAGGTAAGGGTGAAACGGTGTGGTAAGAGCGCACCAGCGTATGGAGTGATCTGTGCGGCTCGGCAAACCCCTTCCGGAGCAAGGCCAAGCAGGGAGTGAGCGGCCCGCTCAATACTTCCGGGTAGGCCGCGTAGATGGATGGTCACCGGCGTTTCGACGTCACAGGATCCCGCTTACAGGTCGACTCCCCGTCGCTACGCATCGACATTTCTGCGACCTGGTGCTGCACCAGCGGTTACTGTGGGCATGTGCACAAGTACCGAATTTCGATTACCTATTGCGTTCCTTGAGACTATTCAGACCGCGCCGTGAGCGCGGCACGTGATCTCATACATCACTATCAACACGTGATTGCTGACCTCTCGTTAGTTACGGGCGACAAGGGGGTGTTCGATGTGATTGTGGATGATGAGGTTCTGTATTCGAAAGCCGTGACCGGACGCCATGCTGAACCGGGCGAGGTGCTGGCCCTTTTCACCGACGTTCTGCCATCAGATACCCCGCGTTACGAACGCGGTTAGTGCACCCACTTCAGGTGTCGCTAGGGGCGCTCGTTGAACGTGACAAGAACCGGATTCGCTCCCCCAACGTCGATTCGACAAATCGCCGCTTGATCGAGCCTCGAACGGTGCGACACGGCCGGATCTGCTCCCAAGGCCCACGCCGATGCTGACTTCATCGGTGAAACGTGCGAGACGATGATGACGTCCCCATCAACATCATTCGCAGCAAGTTCCTCGCACGCCGCATGCACACGTTGGTGCAGAGCAGCGAAACTTTCGCCGCCCTCCGGGGTGAACTCAGGTTCGGTTCGCCATCTGTTCCACACCTCGCGAGGAACGTCACCAAGCGGCAAGCCGTCGTACACGCCGTAATCGATTTCGATCCATCGATCGTCTGTGACGACGTCGTCGATCGAGAAATGCGTTGCGATCCGGTGAGCTGTCTGCTGGGCCCGACGCAGCGGACTCGAGATGATTTTCGCTGGCTTGTCGCGTTGGGCGAGATATGCCCCGACCACTGTCGCCTGGTTCTCCCCCACCTCATCGAGTTCGGCATCTACCCGACCCTGTAGGCAATGTGTCGCATTGAGTTGAGTTCTTCCGTGTCGAACGAGGATGATCACGAGAAGGTCAACCTTCCGTCACGGCTCCACGATCGAAGCTGGCGAGGTGATGTCAGATCGTTCTTTTTCGCGATCCACCAGGTGAGGTAGATACCGGCGGCTTCGAGAAGCAATGACCAGATACCTCGCTGGAATACAAACCCTTCAATTCCGCCAACATCAATCCCAGCGAACGGCCACCAGAACACTTCAGTTGTGTTCCACGATGCTCCAAAGACCGAGTGCAACAGAAAACCGATGGGAAGCCCAAGAAGGAATCGTCGAGTTTGGCGTCGCCCGATCGTGGTAATCATCACGATGGCGAGCAGCCCCACGGCAATAGTCACCGAGTTAAGAGGCGACATCCAGCCGCCCGCAACGTCGCCAAGAATTGGAACGATTGAACCCACGATCAACATTCGATAATCGAATTGTGGGTCGGTAAAGACGTAGTGGATGACGAGTATCGACGTTGCGATGAACCAGAAGAACATCAGCGAACGAGCAGCCTTCCACATTGCGGGCAGTCGGGCAGCGCATCCGCTGGAGCTCGACGAACCTCGTCAACTTCTGCGGGAGACAGATCGAGATGGCATCCCTCGCAGCGACTACCGGTGAGCATCGCTGCAGCAACACCCAACTTGGCTCGCACATGTTCGTAGCGGCTGACGAGCGCTGGTGGAAGCGATGACACGAGTTGCTCTCTGCTTGACGCAATGTCGCTGAGTCCGGCGTCGATCGATGCCTCGACGTCGGCGAGGGCTGATGTTGCGCTGGATGCCTGTTGACGAAGGTCTCCTTCTTGTGCTTTCAACAAAGACAATTCGCTCTCTGCTGCAGACTGTTCGTCCATCTTGACAAGGGTTGCTTCGTCGAGTGCCGACCGCTCTTCGTCAAGTGTTGCGATTTCGTGTTGCAGTGCTTCGGCTTCACGCGGAGCAATGACCGTCTTCAGTTGCTCTTGTAATCGCATGCGGGAAGCATCGATTTCTCCAGAGCTCTGTTCGGCCGACGCAATCGTTTGCGTTGATTCTTCAATTTGTGCAGTAAGCGCGGCGCACCGGCGCTCCCATTCCACGACCGTGGTTGCGACTGCATTCAAGTGGTCGCGCTCGGCGAGATTCGCTTTTCGATGCCGAGCTTGGTCACTTGCAGTATCGAGGCCTTGTA
>JALRDI010000347.1 GCA_023257035.1 Ilumatobacteraceae bacterium
CCGCACCGGCAAAGGACCAGCACAGTGCATCTTCATCCTGGGGCAGAGTGCATACCTGACCGTCCCCGGCGATGAAACCGCGCATCCGTACAACTGGGATGGCACGTCGCGCGGCTTGTCGCAGGAGTGGGATGTCGTTGCTGTCGTCGCGATTTGTTCGTTCGGTCTGTCAATTGTTGTGTGGCGCAAACATCCTGATCTTGATCGACCATCAGCGCTTGCCTTGGGATCGCTTCTCATGGCTTTACTGACCCTTCCCGTTGTCGAGTGGTCGTCGATCGACCTTCGGATGCTGCTTGCGGGTGGTGCCATGGGGCTTATTGCGAACCCGATGGGCCGGATGCTGTACACCGCAGCACCGCGCTATGTCCCGACTGCCGAGGTTGCCTTATTCGCCCCCGTCGAGACAGTTGCAGCGACGATCTGGGCGTGGTGGGCATTTTCTGAGGTTCCAGCGACTCGCACGGTCATCGGTGGCGTCATCGTCCTTGCCGCAATCGGGTTGGCGACGTGGCCGAGCGCGTCTACTGCCGCTGCTACCAACAGTTAACAATTGTGTTGCGACTTAGTTCGCAGGCATGACACGCCCGACAAAGTCGATGACTGCTGCGTTGAAGATGTCATTTCGGTCGCCAGCAACCATATGACCTGCCTCAGCGACGTCTGCTATCTCAGCATGTGGAACCAGTTCTTTGAGTTCACTCACGCTTTCATCGCTCACGATGTCGCTCATCCGTCCACGCACGAGCATGGTTGGGATGTCAATGAGACGTGCCGCGTCGTTGAGTTCGGTGCGCACGATGGAACTACTTTGCTCCTCAGCTTCATTTCGTTCGCTGACGAATCTCGGATCCCAGTGCCAGTACCACCGGCCGTCTCCGCGTTGGCGAAGGTTCTTTCTCAACCCTGACGGATCTTTCGGTCGCGGCCGATGCGGGTTGTAGAGAGCGACCGCATCGGCAGCTTCATCGAGGCTGTCGAATCCGCGCATCCCAGCGCGCATGAATTCTTGGATTTTCACTCGGCCAGCGGTTTCGATTCGGGGGGCCACGTCGACGAGCACGAGACAGCTCGCGAGCGGAGTGCTTACAGAGCGCGCATTGGTCGCAAGCGCAAGCATTGATGCAAGACCACCGAGTGACGCCCCGACCAACGCTGGCGGCCGCGGGCAGGTTTTTGCCACTTCGATGAGGTCATCGGCGTACCGCTGCAGCGCATAGTCACCGTCGGGCGACCAATCACTGTCGCTATGTCCTCGAAGGTCGATGGAGACCGAGCGGTAACCAGCATTAGCGAAGGCTGCTCCAGCGCCACCCCACGCGTGTCGGGTTTGCCCCCCTCCGTGCATCAACATGACGGTTGGCGCATCGTCGTCCCCGTAAATATCTGCCGCCAATGTGAGCCCACTTCCCGCAACCCTGATGGTTTCTCGCGGGGTGGTTTCGGTAGCGGGGGTCGTGCTCATGTCCCCATCGTGGCAGGTAGCGTTCGCCGACATGCCAGCGGCCGAATCTCTTCTTTCGTTCGCTGCTGCTTCGTTCGTGTTGCTCATCATCCCGGGACCCGCGGTGCTGTACATCGTCAATCGGTCAATGTCCGATGGCCGCCCTGTTGCACTTGCTTCGGTTGCCGGGTTGGAGATTGGAAACTTGACGCATGCAGTGGCCGCTACCGCTGGGCTGTCTGCAGTTATCGCTGCTTCTGCGACCGCATTCGGGGTTATCAAATGGGCTGGAGCTATTTACCTCGTCGGCGTAGGCCTCACCACATTGATTCGCCAACCTGATCAAGTTGTGCTCACAGTTGCTCATCTTCCTAAGAGGCGCGCATTCACCCAGGGTGTCATCGTCAACGTGTTGAACCCGAAGGTCGCGTTGTTCTTCTTGTCGTATCTGCCGCAGTTTGTCGATCAGACCAGGGGCCCTGCATGGTCGCAGGCTCTGACGCTAGGGATTCTCTTCGTCATCATCGGTTCGATCACTGATTCGACCTGGGCAATTACAACGAGTGGTCTACGAGATGTACTGCTTCGTGGCAGGTCGCTGACATTCGTTCAGCGCTGGGTTTCGGGGTCAGTATTCGTTGCGCTCGGCGTACTCGCAGCGGGGGCGCACCGAACTGGCTGAGGATCAATCAGATTCTTGAACGGGTATAGACAGTGGTCGCCGTTCGACGGTGAGAACGAGTAGCCCGACGAACACAACTACACCTGCGACCGAACCGCTTATCGTGAGCCGCTCGCCCAGCACCAAGAACGCTGCTCCAGCCGCCGTCAATGGCTCGACAAGAGTGATTGATACCGCCGTTGAGACC
>JALRDI010000040.1 GCA_023257035.1 Ilumatobacteraceae bacterium
CGTTCCTGCCTCACCTCCCTCGCCCCCTCCCTGATCGCGCTAACGATGAAACCCACGACCCACGACACCCGCATCCCTGCTAGCCGCCTCGCGCTCTGCGCTACGCTCTTCTTGCTGGCTAGCTGGCTCCTCGGCTGGAGCGTCGGAAGCGTCATCTCCACCACATGCGGCGGCCACCATGGCGACCACTGCGAGAGCGGCGAAGTTCTTCTTCATCCTTCTCATGTATCTCCCCTTTTTGTTGTTTCGATGAGCCGGGACGGCTCAGCGACTTTTGAATTGAATAGTGACGTTATCGGAAAATTGAGTGTGAGATCTGTCACGACAAGCGCGACAGATCGTCCGGCAACGGCGGCGCTTTCGGATCGATCCGGTACACCTTCTGCATAAATTTCGGCTTGAGTGACCCGATGATGCCTCGTGGCAAGAAGAATGTCACCACGATGAGGATCACGCCGAAGATCAGCGCTGAGAATGGGCCTTTGCCATCGAGAACAAAAATTCCGAAGTCGATGTTGATGTTCTTCGAGAACTCCTTCACAAACACGATGACGAAGGCTCCGATGAAGGCACCGCCCAAAGTCGCAACACCCCCGATGACGAGACCCACCAGCATTTCGACGGCCAGCGGGAACAGGAAGTCCTGCTCAGCAACGAATCCCTTGTCAAGCGCAAGAATCGTTCCCGACAAACCACACAGAGCAGCCGAAGTGCCAAATGTGAACACTTTTTGGCGAACAAGGTTGACACCGCTGACGGCAGCACCGGTCTCGTTATCTCGAATTGCGATAATCGCACGGCCTGCTCGGCTATTCAGCAAGTTGCGAATTGCAAACGTGACAACGATCACCATTGCCAAAATAAGGAAGTAGCGGTACCGAGCTGGCTCGGTCTCAGTGAAACCGAGCGCCTTACCGAGTCCGGTTGGGATCACTTTCTCGTCAATAATCCGCCCGTTAGCTCCGCCGGTCTTCTCCGCGATGCCAAAGGTTTCAATCTTTGCGAGCGACGGGAAGACCACCGCAACCGCGATCGTGATCACCACCAGATATAGGCCTTTAATTCGAAGCGCCGGTAACGCGAGCAGCGAACCAAAAGCAAATGCCGACGCCATCGAGAACGGAATCACCATCCAGTAGTCAAAGTTGAGGTCTTGCACAAGCCAAGCTGTGACGAAGGCACCGAGACCGATGAAGGCACTGTGGCCGAGGGCAAAAAGCCCGCCATACCCAAGCACCAGGTTGAGGCCCATGATGGCGATTGCCATCGCCCACATGCGGTTAACTCGACCTACCTGATACTCGGGCAATATGAATGCGGCCAAAATCAGCACAGCCAATGCTACGGCCATGAGGATCATCATGTGTGTGCGGTGCTTTGAGCTCCCGCGTTCTACAACAATTGCCATTGTGATCAGACCCTTTCAATCCGCTTGGTACCAAATAGTCCACTCGGCTTATACCAGAGGACGGCGAGCAAGATGAGCACTGGAATCAACAACGGAGTTGCCGGCAAAAATTCGAGTGGTGGGTGCTCCAAACCAAAGTGCCATGAGCCGAGGTAACCGTTACCAAGTGACTTTGTGAGGCCAACGATCATTCCGCCGAGAGCGGCGCCACCAACGGAGTCAAGACCACCAACAGCGGCTGACGCAAATGCGTAAATCGTAATGGCCGCCATCATGCTTGGCTGCAAGGTAATGCGAGGAGCAACAATAACTGCGCCAAGGGCACCGAATCCTGCTGCAAGCGCCCATCCGAAACTCAGCACTCGACCGGTACGAACACCGACCAAGCGGGCTGATTCGACATTCGCCGAAACTGCACGGAAGGCGAGGCCCATCTTCGTCTTGTTCAAAATCAGGAACAAGATGTAGAGCACTGCACCGAGGGTGACAACAGTTCCAATGGTGTCGTAGAACAAACGTGCACCAAAGATCACGATTTTGTCGTCAGCCCCATTGGGGAACATCGATGGCATGATGCGTGCTTGGTAGTTCCACACGATGCCAGCAACCGCGTTGATGCCAAGGAACAAGCCGAGGGTGATCAACACTACCGGAAGGTGATCTTCCGGATCGAATGGCCTTGTTAAGACCCGCTCAACGGTCGCACCAAATGCTGCCGACAGCACCATTGCGATAATCGCAGCAACCCAAATAATGAGGTAGGTGTTGCCTAAGAAGTCAAGGATTCCACTTTGAACCGCGAAAATGTACGCAAAGAATGCGCCGAGCATCGCCATTTCGCCCTGGGCGAAGTTAATCAACGTGGTCGCCTTAAAGATGAGCACGAGTGCTACGGCAATTGCGGAATACACCGCACCGTCACTAATGCCATCGAAAATGCGCTGAATAAGTAGTTGCATATTCGGTCCCCCTTACGCCCCGAGATACGCGGCCTGCACCGCTGGATCATTCCGAAGTTCCTCAGCGGAACCCGAACCTGTAATTTCTCCGGTCTCGAGAAGGTAGCCACGGTGGGCAATCTCGAGCGCCAGGTTTGCATTCTGCTCAACGAGTAACATCGCTGTGCCCTGCTCTTTGTTGATCTGAGCGAAGACTTGGAACAAGTCTTCAATAATCAACGGTGCAAGACCGAGCGATGGCTCATCAAGCAACATCATCTTCGGACGGCTCATCGCCGCACGAGCTACAGCAAGCATCTGCTGCTCACCACCAGACAGCGAACCCGCTGCCTGCTTTTGACGTTCACCGAGAACTGGATATTTCTCAAGCCACATCTGGATGTCAGCTTCGACTTCGTTGTCGGTGCGGGTGTACGCACCGACTTCGAGATTCTCACGAACGGTGAGCGCGGCGAAGGTGCCACGACCCTGAGGAACGTGAGCAATACCGGCATTCACGATGTCTGCCGTATCCGACTTTGAAATGTCGGTGCCATTGAAGGTGACCTTGCCATCTGTTGCGACCATGTTGCAGATCGCTCGAAGCGTCGTCGTCTTACCGGCGCCGTTCGCGCCAAGTACGACCACGATCTCGCCCTCGTTCACTTCAAGGTTGACGCCATGCAGGGCCTGAATTGCTCCGTAGGAAGCGGTGACGTTTTCACAGGAAAGAACTTGATTACTCATTTGCTGCTCCCCAGGTAGGCCTCAACAACTGCAGGATTCTCACGAACTTCTGCTGGTGTACCTTCGGCAATCTTTCGGCCAAGGTTGAGGACGACGATCTTTTCGGTGAGTGCCATCACCATCTTCATGTGGTGCTCAACGAGAAGCACCGTCAGTTGATAGCGGTCACGAATCTCACGAATGACATCACCAAGTTCGGCGACCTCTGCGTGGGTAAGACCTGACGCTGGCTCATCGAGCATCAGCATCTTTGGCGATCCAATCAATGCTCGAGCGATCTCGATGCGCTTCAAGGTACCGAACGGCAGACCGTCGGCTGGGCTGAACGCAACATCTTCAAGGTTGAGTTCAGCTAGAACGGCGTACGCACGCTCGCGAAGTTCGCTCTCTTCCTTCTTGGTATTGATCTTGAACATCGAGCGCCAATAACCAGCGGTCGAGGTGGTGTGTGCACCAACCATCACATTCTCGAGAACAGTAAGGCCCTTCCACAACGCGAGGTTCTGGAAGGTTCGGTAGGCACCGACCTGACAGATCTCGTGCGCTTGCATTGCCAGAAGATCTTGACCCTCGAATTCAACCGAGCCTTCGGTTGGGTCATAGATGCGGCTGACGACATTGAACAACGTCGTCTTACCGGCCCCGTTAGGACCGATCAAACCACAGATCTGGCCTTTCTCGACATCGAACGATGCAGAGTCGAGAGCGGTAATACCCCCGAACTTCACCGTGATGTCACGAACAGACAACTGCGACATGAAATCTGTACTCCCCCTGTATCGGGCCCGAGGTCACTGACGACCTCAGGCGTTCTTGGAGAGCATAGACAATTGATCCCGTCAAAAAGAAATCATTGGTGGCAATTGTCACATGCGAGCACGCAAGTTGTGCTGACTCAAAGAGGCGGTCAGACTTTCTGCCCTGTAGGGCGGGTGGGGATCGAACCCACGACCAAGGGATTATGAGTCCCATGCTCTAACCACTGAGCTACCGCCCCTAACGACGGACGGGGCCCCGAAGGACCCCGTCCGTGGCTCCGGGAGCAGGGCTCGAACCTGCGACCCGCTGATTAACAGTCAGCTGCTCTGCCAACTGAGCTATCCCGGAATAACCACGAAGATCTTACCGCTCATCGACGTGTCTGGCACTAACGCCAAACACTGAATTTACGCACAACTACTTACTGCAGAAATTCCCGAAGACGCTCTGCCATCAGTGGCGAGCGAAGCCGTGCGAGCGTCCGTGCCTCGATTTGTCGAATGCGCTCACGAGTTACCCCGAGCTCGGCACCAACTTCTTCGAGGGTCCGAGGGCGATCAAGACCAAGCCCAAACCGCATCTGCAAAATCTCGCGCTCTCGTTCACCGAGGCTGTCGAGAAGCTCAACGATCTTGGTTTCCAGGTCGAGCGCTTCAACCTGCGACGCCGGACCCGCAACATCATCAGCGACGAAGTCACCGAGATCCGCATCATCACCATCACCAACCGGAGAGTCGAGAGAAAGCGGCTCTTGAGACCATCGGAGCAATTCGGAGACACGATCTTCGGGCATGTGAAGGCGCTCAGCGAGCTCAGCGACAGAGGGCTCGCGACGAAATTCTTGAAGGAACTCTCGACGCCCTCGCAACAACCGGTTCAGATGCTCGACCATATGCACCGGAATTCGGATCGTTCTCGCCTGATCAGCAATCGACCGTGTGATCGCCTGACGAATCCACCAGGTCGCATACGTAGAGAATTTAAACCCCTTCGCGTAGTCGAATTTCTCGACCGCTTTCATCAACCCAAGATTTCCCTCTTGGATGAGATCGAGCAATTGCACTCCCCTATTGGTGTACCGCTTGGCAATCGACACGACGAGTCGAAGATTTGCCTGCGTCAACGCATGCCGTGCCCGCTGTCCTCTCGACACCTGCCGCAATAATTGACGCCGTTCCTCCTCAGAGGTTGCCCCGTCGTCGATTTTCTCTGCCGCTTCGATGCCTTCGGCGACCAGTCGCGCCAAACGACGTTCTTCGTCTGCAGTGAGAAGGTCAACACGACCAATCTCTTGGAGGTACATACGCATGCCGTCGGCTGTCGATGGGTCGCCGCTCGTCGACTTTCGACCGCGAGCAAGACGGGGAATTCCAGCGGTGTCGTCGATTGAACGCCTTCTGCGTCGACCCGCAGGCGGTGTCGCATCTGCTTCAGGTTCGACCTCGACGGCGTCATCAATCGAGATTCCTAACTTTGCAAGAGCGTCACTGACTGCGGTCAGCACTTCCGGCGTGAGCTCCACATCGCGTACGACGTGCGCTACATCTTCTGCATGCACGACGCCCTGGGACTTCCCACGAACAACGAGCGCGTCCCAATCCTGCTGGATCACGCCCGGAACTGCTGGCGCGTGATTCTCCGCTGCATCACGAGGCTCCACTCACGGCCTCCTCACGATCGATCAGCCAGCCAAGCAGCCACTCTGCGGCGTCGTCTGCACGTTCCGGAACCTGCAAATCCTCAATACGTCGTCGCGCCTCAGCATCGCTCGAGATTCGTTCATGCCCGGCATCGGGAATGACCCGCCGCAACTCGCGTCGAACCGCTGCTGCGATCAACACGCGAGCCTCCATCGGAGCATCAACGTCAAGATCAACAATTGCGGCTCGCTCCACAACATCTCGCGCCGCGTCCTCAAGTTGCTCAAGAGCAAGTTCGAGGTCACCTTCAGCATTGACCAGCGCGACGAATGCGTCCCTGTTTTGTGGTTCGGCAAACAACGGCGCTGCGAGCCACGGCGCGACTGCATCCCAGTCTTGGATAAGAACCGACAGCACAGCGAACTCCGCGTTATCTCTGCGGGAATTACGCCTGCGGCTCGATGGAACCTGAATTGATGGCGCACGCCCGCCCTGTTCAGCAACTGCCACAAGGTCGTGAACCGGAAGGTCAAGCCGCGTTGCAACTTCGCCGGCGTACAACTTTCGCACATTCACATTTGGATGCTCGTTCACTACTGCCATTGCGCGCTCGGCCGCTCGAGTTCGGTGCTCGGGAGTGTCAGAGGGCATAGCACCCAACACTCGATCGATCCGAAAGGCAAGAAAGGGAGTCGCCTGCTCTATTGCGATCGGAAGAGAATCTGGGTCTGACTGAGCGAGGTCGCCCGGGTCTTTACCACCGGACATACGAGCAACCGAGACCTCAATCTCATACTTGCGCTCCCACTCATAAAAGCGCTCTGCTGCACCTTGCCCCGCTGCATCGGCATCAAATGCGAGCACCACTCGTGACGTGTAACGCTTCAACAACTTCACGTGCTCTTCAGTGAAGGCAGTTCCACAGGTTGCGACCGCAGTCGGGACCCCACTTCGGTGAAAGCCAATCACATCGGTGTATCCCTCGCACACGACAGCAAGGTTCTGGCGAACAATCTCACCCTTTGCCCAGTTCAAGCCGTAGAGGACACGGGACTTTGTGTATATAGGTGTCTCAGGAGAGTTCTTGTACTTCGCCGGATCTACTGACCCAGGCAAAATTCGACCACCAACGGCCACCGGGTCTCCGTTGTCGTTCATGATGGGGAATACCACGCGACCACGAAGCGCGTCCTGCATCCGGTTTCGGCGATTCCGAAATGCCAGACCGACGTCGCTCAGTACCTTTTCGTCTAGACCTGAGTTCAACGAGAGCGCGTCCCATTCATCAGGTGCCCACCCGATTCGAAATTGGCGTGCTATTTCTCCGTCGATTCCTCGAGAGCGAAGGTAGTCACGTGCAGGTCGTGCATCTGGAGCAGTTAGCAATCGTTGGTGGTACCACTCAACTGCTGTTTCCATGCCTTCGACCAGACGCTTACGTCGAGCGCGATCCTTCGACTGCCCAGTCGAGGTGTAGTTCAGTTGTATACCGACTTTCGCGGCGAGAAATTCCACTGACCCGATGAAGTCGACGTGCTCGGTTTGTTGCACAAACGTGAAGACATCGCCCGAGGCATCGCAGCCAAAACACTTATAACGGCCGGTCTCTTCGCGCACGTTGAACGACGGGGTTTTCTCACCGTGGAACGGACAAAGACCCACCCAATTTCGCCCTGTACGTCGCAGCTGCACGTGCTGGCCGACAACATCAACAATTGACGCAGTTGCGCGAACGCGGTCAATGTCGTCGTCGGAGATAGCCACAAGGAGGAATCTAGTTGTCAGCGGATGCCGAGATGCCACAGCAGGTACATAGCCCCGCAAAAACCATCTCCATAAGAATTGTGCGCCAACTAGGAGGGGCGTTTACGGCGAGCCCGCACCAGCATCGCCCCATCAGCGGCTGAGGTAACCGTTCCGATCGCTTCCCCATCAATGACCACCTCGGACCCGACTGAAAGATCGCCATCGATTCGGACTATTTCAAATGGAGATGCCGCACTCCGTGCATCCATTCGTTCAACGAGTTCTTGACCGGGGTAACAGCCCTTCGTGAACGACACGAGGTCGTGCAACATCGGCAACTCAGCAGGAATTGTCTCGCCGGCAACAATCTCACGGCCACCCCGCGGCCATCCCTCGCGAATCCGCTCCCGTTCAACCTCGTCAGCCACCTCACCTTCGGCAATCGACAACGACAACTCGGTTTCAACACGCAAACGGAATCGTTGGAGCCTGGCGAGCACGACCTCACCGTCACCTGCATCACAATCGATTTCGAATTCGGTTGCGTTACGCCGCATTACTCCGACTAACGCAATTACTTTGCCAGACGGCTCCAGAACAAGCGACCACACCCGGTCACCATCGCGCATACCTTCGATCTGCTGAGCCAGTTGCGAGTGGAGATATCGCTCAGTATCCGCACCACTTGCGGAGATCACGTCTCGGGGCGTCTTTGCCCATACCTGTTTTGCCCACTCAACAACGTCGCCCATCATTAACTCCTTTGCGCGGCACGAGTCGAAGTCATCCGTCGGGCCGCAGGAATCGCCGCAAGCAATGCTGCTGCCTTATTTCGACATTCGAGGTCTTCATCCTCAGGGTCAGAATCGGCGACAATTCCTGCGCCAGCCTGCAGTGAGGCAGTGACGCCATCACCCCGCACGAACATGGTGCGAATACAAATTGCGGTATCGAGGTTTCCCGACCAATCGAGATACCCGACAACTCCGGCGTACGGTCCTCGTCGAACCGGTTCGAGTTCATCGATGATTTCCATTGCACGCACTTTTGGCGCGCCGCTCACAGTTCCTGCCGGCAGCGTCGCTTTCAAAACGTCGATCGGGCCAAGCCCTGGGCGAATCTTTCCGGTCACCTGCGACGTCAAATGCATGACATGGCTATACCGCTCAAGCGTCATGAACTCTTCGGGCTGAACCGATCCAAACTCTGCAACACGTCCCACGTCATTTCTC
>JALRDI010000078.1 GCA_023257035.1 Ilumatobacteraceae bacterium
ATCTCAAGCATCTCAAGTATCACTGGGAACTCATCTCTGAGCCGCGAAATCACGGCAAATGCCTGCCGATCGGTCATCTCTTCAACCTCAGCTCGCAGCCTTTGACCAGAATCGCTCAGTTCGTCTCGGGACTGCAGCAAACCAATACCGATGAGGCGTTCGACGGTGCGATCAATGTGATCGCGATGCCAGCCCCGTGACTGCTCAAACAGTTCGAGATCGATGCCCTGGTCAACCGCAAGCAGGATCGTCGCCTCGAGACCGTTGATTCCGAGTACTGCGAGTGCGGCCACATGGCTGTCCCCACGATGTTCACGAACCGTCGTGCACCATTGCCAGAGATCGATCAGCGGAACGCCTTTAGGGACAATCGCCCGATTGGCGGCAAACAACGGTCGGCCATGAGGGGCGATCGACATGATTGCTGCATTCATCGACGCAAGAAGCTGTTCACTCGGAGGTTCAACGCCAAGTCGAGCCAATGCCTGCTGAGCCCCTCGACTGCGGGCCGCCAGTGCATCAGCCGGAGACGCAAACGACCACGCATCAGGTAGGGCGCGGTTCACTCTGTCTGCACTGAAGTTGTTGAACAATGCTTCGACGACGTCGGGTTGAGCCTCGCCAAGAGGAGCAGATCTGCATGCGAAATACCCCATCCAGAATCCCTTGAATCCGGCATCCTGGGCAGCGGCTAAGGACTCTTCGGAGAAATAGGTGACCGCATGAATCGTCTCAACTGCCTTCCACAACTGGCGAGATGGTGAGTCATCAGTCATTGGTCATCTTTCTGTATTCATCATCAGCGCTCAATAACGACTTCGAAAGCAGGTCGAGCAGAGGCGCCGCGTTACACCGCATCAATAGCAGCGCGAACCTCAGCGACATAACGGCCAACCTCATCAGGCCCTGACTCCATCAGACGCCTCACCATTGAAGCTCCCTGAATCACTCCGTCAGCTACTCGCACCGCAGCCGCAGCTTGCTCCGCATTCGAAACGCCAACACCAACTAACACGGGGGTATCGGTCACAGCCTTCAGCCGACCGGCAAGAGCCGTGGCAGTCTCAGCGAGCGAGTCACGCTCTCCTGTGACGCCCAAGAGACCCACTGAATACACAAATCCACGAGCCCGTTCGACGATTCTTGGAAGGCGATCATCTGGAGCTGTTGGGGCTGCCAGCATGATGGTTGCAACCTTTGCTTCATCAGCCGCTTCAGCCCATTCTGCTGACTCTTCCAACGGGAGGTCAGGCAAAATTGCCCCGGTCACACCAGCTTCAGCGAGACGGTTAGCGAACCGAACGGGCCCATCGTGGTGAACAAGGTTGTAATAGGTCATCACTGCGAGAGGGATGTCGACATCAAGTGATGGGACTTCTTCAAGCACCGACTGCGGCGTCGTTCCACTCTCGAGAGCGGCTTGGGAGGCCTGCTGGATAACCGGGCCATCCATGACGGGGTCAGAGAACGGAATGCCAATTTCAACTGCGTCAGCACCATTCGCCGCGCATGCACGGATTGCATCTTGCCAACCCGGATACCCACCAGTGATGTACGGAACAAGCAGTTTGCGACCAGCATCTCGCGAGGTTCGCAGCGATGTCGCAAGGTCAACTGTGGTCACAAACGATCCTTCAACACATCCATCATTTGGCCAACGTCCTTGTCGCCTCGGCCGGAGAGATTCAACAACACTGTTTGACCTTGCATTGTGTGCGCCTCTCGAACCACCCATGCCAAGGCGTGAGCCGGCTCGAGAGCAGGAATAATGCCTTCGGTTTTGCTCAGCAATTGGAACGCATCAACCACTTCTTCGTCGGTCACAGTTGGGTACTCAGCACGACCGATCGAAGAAAGGTACGAATGCTCAGGCCCAATTCCGGGATAGTCGAGGCCAGCGGAAATCGAATGTGCCTCTTCAACCTGTCCGTATTCGTCTTGCATCAAATAGCTGCGCATACCATGCACGACCCCAGGAATTGCTCGCGATACCGCTGCTCCACCACGAGGCTCGACCCCGACGAGACGAGAACGAGTATCGACAAAGCCAGAGAAGATCCCAATCGCGTTTGATCCTCCACCCACACATGCGGTGACAACATCAGGGTCGTCACCAAGGAGGGCACGAGCCTGTTCGCGAGCCTCGTCTCCAATCACGCGGTGGAACTGGCGAACCATCCATGGATACGGATGTGGGCCCATCACAGACCCGAGGCAATAATGCGTGTCACCAACTGTCGCCACCCAATCACGCATCGCTTCATTCACGGCGTCCTTCAGCGTTCGGCTGCCCGAATGCACCGCCTCAACCTCAGCTCCAAGCAATCGCATTCTGAACACGTTGAGAGCCTGACGTTCAACGTCGACCGCTCCCATGTAGACCTTGCATTCCATGCCGAGAAGCGCCGCAGCAGTCGCCGAAGCAACGCCATGCTGCCCAGCACCGGTCTCTGCGACAAGTCGCGTCTTGCCCATCCGCTTCGCGAGAAACGCCTGCCCAAGCACATTATTAATTTTGTGAGATCCAGTGTGATTGAGGTCCTCACGCTTCAGCAAGAGCCGCAAACCAAGTTGCTCGCCAAGACGATGGCACTCAGACAAACCAGACGGGCGGCCTGCATAGTCTCGAAGGGCCGTGTTGAGTTCTTCGCGCCACTCAGGATCAGCCCATGCCTCACGGAAACCCGCTTCCAATTCCTGACACGCAGGAACCAACGTTTCGGGAACAAACCGTCCTCCGAACTCGCCAAAGCGGCCAGAGGGGTCTGGCTCCGACATCATCGAGCTGTCGCGCTCTTCAGCGATTGTCATTCGTCCTCCCAGTTGTAGGGCAGATCGTCTGGTCCGATGTAGGGGGTGGGAGACGCTGCACGGGCATTGCTGATGAATTTTCGCACCTTCACTGCGTCTTTGCGTCCCGGAGCTAGCTCAACACCCGAAGAAACATCCACTCCCCAGGGCTCAACCGCCGACACTGCATCCGCAACATTGTCAGGATTCAGGCCACCGGCCAAAATGAGTCGCACAGAATCTGGAACGTCCGCGGTGATATGCCAGTCAAATACCTTCCCACTACCGGGTGACGGTGCATCGACGAGAACGACATCGGTATGGAACTTGTCAGCGCGGGCAAGATGCGGAGAATCTGCGCCGAAGGCTTTGATCACCCATCGAATCCCGTGACCTGGACCACGCTCTACAATTTCGGCGACTTGATCGGGTGTTTCTGAACCGTGCAATTGAATCGCTTTTACTCCCGCCCGATCGGCAACGCTCAACACGCGGTCGGGTAACTCATTTCGGAACACCCCAACCGTCATAGTCTCGGGCGGCAACCGGCGAGTGATGTCATACACATGTTGTGGCGCAACTTGGCGTTCCGAGGGCGCAAAAATAAAACCGACAGCATCAGCACCCATTGCAACCGCAAGCAGTGCATCGTCTTCAGTTGTAATGCCGCAGATTTTGACGAACATACGATCAAAAACTACTCATCGGTGACCGCGCAAGTCAGCCACTGCATGTTCGGGGTTACCTGATGTCACCAAGGTTTCGCCAACCAAGATTGCGTGATAGCCAGCCT
>JALRDI010000198.1 GCA_023257035.1 Ilumatobacteraceae bacterium
ATCAACAACGACGACTGTCGAATTGGGGTGTGACTGGACGAATACCTGCACGGTCTATGACACGCCGTTGTTCGACAACGAAGGCATGCTCCGGTCACTCTCGGTAAACGGGGTGCCGGTCGAGCAGCTCGTCATTGGGCCAGGCCCGCTCGTGGCAGCCGAGTCAGTGCAAGCTCGGGTGGTGTCGGGGTATCGAGCACCAACAGGTGTGACTGCGCTCATCGTGTCAGTGACCGCTGGCGAAGAGTCTCTCACCACGTTTGGCTTTGCGGCTATTCAGCGGCCACTCACAACCGGAAGTGCAGCACCAATTGAGGCGTCGGGTGCCTGGGGAGCTGAACAGATTGCGGCTGGGCAGTCAGGCGAGATGTTGCTGGTGTTCCCTGACACACCACTTGATGGTGATGTGGTGTTTTCGGTCGTGACATCGTCGAGTATCGATCTCGAGCTTGAACTCCCGCTGATTACGCCGTAAATCGCATGGCGGTTATCCCATCGAGGGAACAGCGATCGGCGTATCGGGCTGATCGATCACTTCAAGCGGAGTGGTGCGAATCGCCACGCTGACATTGCCAGGCAATGCGTCGACGAGCACGGTACGAAGCGCGTCGAGCCCAACCGGCTGACCGGCTGCAGCAAGATCGACGAGCACACTCCAACCTGCTGTCGACGATCCATTCACTGCCGTGGAGAGCACCCGGACGCTGCTGCGTCGACCAACCCACGCATCGACGAGTCGTGCAACACGATCGGTTGGTGGTTCATCGGCCAATGTGGGGTCAAATGACTGAATCCAACGGATGTCCAAGGTGACGGCGGCACCAACTGCTTCTGCCACATCGTTTGCGAGTTCTGGTGAACTCGGTGGAGCAGCGGGTCCGCTCACGACGACATCGACTTGTCCGTCTGCCACTGTCACCTCGAGCAGTTCAAGCACGATGTCTTTCGAGGCGACTGTTGCGATCCACTCGTTCAGCACGTCAGTTGCGACTTCGGTCGGGTCTGCTGCTGGTGGCGTTCCTGCGGTCGCCGAGCCTTGAGCTCGGGCATCCCATCGCACTGTTACCTCAGCATCAGCACCCAGCACCGGCACGAGCCGAGTGGCGAGTGCGTATGCGTCGGGTGGTTCATCGAGTCCGGTGAGTTCGACAGTGACCGTCGTTCCAATCACGTCGAGGGTGGTGACATCGAGATCTCGTCCGCCGAGCCATGATTCGATTTCGGTGAGGATTTCACTTTGTTGCCGTGACGATTCGGCGGCGTTGAGTGACCGCGAAGTAAGCGGAATTGCAATCGCAACTGTTGCAATGAAAATGCCGACGACGACAGCCGCCATCCGTGAATCTCGGAAGAAGAATCGGGCGGTTGGAATGACGCCGGTGATGAGCAATGTGGCAAGAGCGCTGAACGCAATTGCAAAGAGGTTAGTGGCGTACAGCAGCGCCGAGCCCTCGGCGAGCACCCCTTCGCCAGCACCGATGAGAATTCCGGTGGCCGCAAGTGGTGGCACCAACGCAACGGCAACTGCGACTCCCGGCAGCGTTGCTGAAACATCTTCGTGGGCAATTGCATAGGCGCCGGCGGCGCCGGCGGCGATCGCAACCACGAGGTCGCGAATATCAGGGCTGGTGCGCCCCAGGATTTCGCTGCCAAGGTCGAGGCTCGGCAGTAGTCGCGAGAGCACGATCGAGAACAGCAGTGACCAGAGTGACCCGATCGCAACGACGAATGCTGCTTGCACTGCCCGACGGCCAAGTCCGAGCCCGACTGCTGCAGAAAAACTCATGATCGGTGTCATGAGTGGGGCGATGAGCATTGCGCCAATAACTACGGCCACCGAGTTCGCGGCGAGACCCATCACGGCGATCGTCACCGAAAGGGTGAGCATCAAGAAGAAGCGAATGAGCCACTTTCGGTCTTGATCCGGGATAAGTCGCTTAAGAACTTCGATTCGTTCGCTGCGATCAAAGTGCTCGTCGTCGTTGAACAGTCGCGAGAACTCGACCAGCGAGCGGTTCGGGCGACCTTCGTTCACAATGAGATGTTACGGCGCGTCGTGTGATGCCGTGGGTCAGCGACCCATTGTGTAGAACTCAGCGTTTGGCGAGATGCCAGCGAAGTTCGCGAGTCGGTTTGAAAGGGCGAAGAATGCGGTGATTGCTCCGATGTCCCAAATCTCATCATCGGTGAATCCTTTTGCCCGCATCTCATCGATTTCAGCATCGGTGACAGTGGCCGAATCGGTTGCGACATGAAGCGCGAAGTCGACGATGTCTCGTTCACGCTGAGTGAGCGTTGCCTTCGCTGAGTTAATTGCGACCTGGTCAGCGATGAGCGGGTTCTTCGACCTGATGCGCAAAATCGCTCCGTGGGCAATGACGCAGTACATGCATTCGTTCACGGCAGAGGTAGCGACGACGATGAGTTCGCGTTCGGCCTTTGACAGGCCTTCAGACTTATCCATCAGGGTGTCGTGCATTGCGAAGAATGCTCTGAACTCTTCTGGTCGAGCGGCGAGCGCAACAAAGACGTTTGGCACGAACCCTGATTTCTCGGCCACCGATTCGATGAGTTGCCGAATGTCGTCGGGCATCTCGTCAAGGGTTGGAACATGGAACCTGCTGATTTCGCTTGCGCTCATCCCACGATGTTCGCAGATTCCGGTCAGGAAATTGAAGGGCGGCCAACAATTGCGAATGCGGCGGCGGCGGCATTGCCAACGTTGAGAGAGTCGACGTCATCGTTGAGCGGGATTCGTACTCGTCGATCAGCAACGCTCATGGTCGCCTCGAGCAGCCCCGGTCCCTCAGCGCCGAGCATGAGGGCG
>JALRDI010000221.1 GCA_023257035.1 Ilumatobacteraceae bacterium
CAAGGGCCACTCGTCAACCCTCAGTGAAGAAGACGCCGGCATGGTCCGTGAGAAGGCTGCACAAGCTGGTCTTGTCGGATCGGCGGCACCCGCTCCAGCTCCTGAGCCAGCACCAGCTCCAGCTCCTGCACCAGCACCTGAGCCTGCACCAGCAACTGAGCCTGAGGTGGCAGAGGAGCCAACACCTGCACCAGAACCAGAGCCTGAGGTTGTCGAGCCAGCTGCAGATGAGTCTGATGGTGAAGTTGACGCTCCAACTGACGCAACAGAACCCGAGGAACCCGCCGATCCATCACCTCGCGTGATTTCAAGTGCAGGTCCGGGAAGTCAGCCTGAACGTGTCGTATCGAGCCCAGGACCCGAATCAGCGAAGACTCCGCCGAGCCCGACTGCCGATCGCCCTGCTCCGGCAACTCCTCCTTCACGTCCACAGCCACCTGTTGGCGCGACAGGAAAGCCAATTCCTCCGCCTCCTGGTCGACCGGTCTCAGCGAGCGGCAAGCCAATTCCGCCACCTCCTGGTTCGGCGAGTACTCCAGGGCGCCCTGGCGGCCCTGGTCGTCCTGGCGGCGCTCGTCCCGGCGGTCCGCGTCCGGGCGGATTTGGTGGTCCACGCCCTGGCGGTGGTCCCGGCGGTCCTGGTGGCCCCGGTGGCGGTCCTGGTGGTCGTCCTGGTCCGGGTGGTCGCCCGAGTGGGCAACGTCGTCCGCCTCGGCGGTCGAAGCGTCGTCGTCGTCGTGACCAGGACGAGTTGCAACCACAACACCTTCAGCTCACCGACCGTACCGCTCCAGTCCCGGAGGGAACGATCGTCATCGAGCGCGGAGTGTCAGCTCAAGAGTTCGCTCCGAAGTTGAACCGTACGGCCGCAGACGTCGTGAAGTTCTTGCTCAACAACGGTGAGATGGTGACTGCAACGCAGGCACTTTCAGACGACCATATGGAGTTGTTCGCGCTTGATGTTGGTGCGGAGCTCTTGCTCGTTGACCCAGGTCAGCAACAAGAACTTGAACTTCAGGCGCTGTTCGACGACAGCGACGATGACGACGAGGAGGCTCAGCAGATCCGCCCACCGGTGATTACCGTTATGGGTCACGTCGACCACGGAAAGACCACCGTGCTTGACCGGATCCGCTCGGCCAATGTTGTCGATGGTGAAGCTGGCGGAATCACGCAGCACATTGGTGCGTATCAGGTTGAGCGCAATGGTCACATGCTGACCTTCATCGACACCCCGGGTCACGCAGCGTTCACGAGTATGCGTGCTCGTGGCGCACAGGCAACTGACATCGTTGTTCTCGTCGTTGCAGCCGATGACGGCGTGATGCCACAAACAATTGAGGCGATCAGCCACGCCCGTGCTGCTGAAGTGCCGATCATCGTGGCGGTCAACAAGATTGATAAAGACAACGCTGACCCCCAGCGGGTTCTGACCCAACTTGCGGAACACGAACTGGTTCCTGAGGCATGGGGTGGCGACACGATCGTCGTTGAAATGTCGGCCCTTCAGGATCTCGGTATCGATGATCTTCTCGATCAGTTGCTCGTTGTTGCTGAGCTAGAAGAGTTGACTGCTAACCCGACCGGCCGAGCAAAGGGAATCGTGCTCGAGGCCAATCTCGATAAGGGACGCGGTCCGGTCGCGACTGTGCTTGTCGACAAGGGTGAGCTCAAGGTTGGTGACCCCATCGTCGCTGGCGCCTCATGGGGCCGTGTGCGTGCGATGATCAACGACCGCGGCGAGCAGGTGAAAGTCGCTGGGCCATCATCGCCGGTGGAGGTGCTCGGTCTGTCATCAGTACCTGCTGCAGGTGACGAGTTCAGGGCTGCGCCTGACGAGCGCATCGCTCGTATGGTCGGTGAAGCTCGCTCGCACCATCGCAAGATCCGCGACCAACGTGCAGATGCACGTGTGAAAACCGGAACAAAGCTCGAGGATATTTTCACCCAGATCCAAACCGGTGAGTCGGCAACGCTCAATATTGTTCTGAAAGCTGATGTGCAGGGCTCCCTCGAAGCGGTTACCGACAGTTTGCGGAAGTTGGGTCGTGATGAAGTTGACCTCGTGTTCGTGCATCGTGCCGTCGGCGCAATCTCAGAGAACGACATCACCCTTGCTGCGACCACCAACGCGACCATTCTCGGGTTCAACGTACGTCCTGATCGTAAGAGCCGTGAATTGGCCGATCAGCAAAATGTTGAAATTCGAACCTACGAAATTATCTACAAACTGCTCGAAGATATTGAGCAGGCGATGGTTGGAATGCTCGAGCCCGAGTATGAAGAGGTCGTCACAGGTGATGCCGAAGTTCGTGAGATCTTCCGTGTTCCAAAACTCGGAGCGATTGCAGGGTGCTACGTGCAAAACGGCACGATTACTCGTGGTTCAAAGGTGCGCTTCCTGCGCGAAGGAACGATCATCTGGAAGGGCGAAATCACATCGCTCCGTCGCTTCAAAGACGATGTTCGTGAGGTGCGTGAGGGATTCGAATGCGGTATCGGTCTGAGTGACTTCCAGGACCTTAAGCCCGGTGATGTCATCGAAACCTTCGATGAGCAAGAAATCGAACGAACGCTGAGCTGATCTCATGGGATCTCGTGGTGGACGTCGATCGAGTCGCGGGTCGAGTGGGGCACATCGTTACCCTCGATCTGCGCGGGTCGGCGAGACGCTGCGAGAGATCATTGCTGAAGAATTAGTTCGTATCGGTGATGAGCGACTCGAATTCGTGACCGTCACGCGAATCGACGTCGACGACGAGCTCAATCGGGCGCATGTGTATTACGACTCATTGTCGGGTCCTGAGGCCGATGAGGAAATTGTCGAAGCACTCGGTGAGCACCGGGTACGAATTCAGTCATCGATCGGTCGTCAGATTCGAGCAAAGAAGACCCCAATTTTGCACTTTGCTCCTGACGACGTGATTCGTGCAGCTGAACGTATTGATGAGATTCTTCGCGCTGATCCACGATCTGACGAGCTGAGCACAGGGGAGTAAATGGCTCGGCGTCCGCCACCCACCGTGCACGGCATGTGCATTGTTGACAAGCCGGCGGGGATGACAAGTCACGACGTGGTCGGCCAGTTGCGGAAGAGATTTTCGGAGCGTCAGATTGGTCACGCGGGGACGCTGGACCCCGATGCAACAGGCGTCCTCGTCGTTGCCGTTGGGATGGCAACGAGGTTGTTGCAGTTTGCAACTGCCTCAACAAAGACCTACCTCGGTGAGGTAGTACTCGGTGTAGAGACCTCAACCCTCGATGCGGCTGGTGAAGTTGTGGCCACTCACGAGATGTCCGCCGTCACGCTCGCTGATGTGAAGCAGGTAGTCGAAGAGCATTTGCTCGGTGAGATCGATCAGATCCCGCCGATGGTCTCGGCGCTCAAAGTCGATGGGAAACGATTACACGAACTTGCCCGTGAAGGAATTGAAGTTGAACGCAAACCTCGACGGGTAACGATCAGCCGGTGCGATGTCAGCGCAACATCTGAAGCACATGTGTTCGCAATTGAGGTCGAGTGTTCGGCCGGCACCTACATCAGGTCGATTGCCGACGACATCGGCCGTCTCCTCGGAGGTGGCGCACACTTGCGTGCCCTCCGACGTGTTTCCACTGGAACATTTGGCGTTGACCGAGCAGAACCGCCAGAAACGTGCGAACTATTACCGGTTGAGACAATCGCCGAAAGCCTTGCTCGTGTCGACGTCTCGAAGGACGTTGCGCAAAAGGTCTCCGTCGGAGGGCTCCTTCCGGTCTGGGAGGGCGATGGTCCGTGGGCCCTTTATGCAGACGATGTTCTCATCGCCGTGTACGAGGCATTCCGTAATGGCGATGCGAAGCCGACGGTGGTGTTACCAACCGCTTCTCAGCGATAGGTTTCGGCATCGTGCTCGTCGTCCACTCATTGAACTCGCCTGTGTTCCCCGGTGAACGTTCGGTCGTGACGATTGGGGCCTACGACGGATTGCATCGGGGGCATAGAGCAGTCATTTCCTCGGTGGTTGAGCGGGCAAAACGTCTAGGGGAGCGCAGCGCCGTGGTGACCTTTGATCGTCACCCCGCCTCCGTAGTTCGTCCGGATTCAGCACCACTCCTTCTCACATCTCTTGAGCAACGCATCGAACTTCTGAAACAAACCGGGATCGATGCTGTCATTGTTCTCGAATTCGATGAGGCTGCCTCCGGTGAAGAAGCAGAGGATTTCATTCGCAGAGTGTTTGTTGACGGCCTACGCGCCCAAGAGATCATCGTTGGAGAGGATTTCCACTTTGGCCGAGGGCGAAGAGGGAATGTCCAATTACTTTCTGCCCTCGGTCAGGACCACGATTTTGCGGTGACACCCCTTGTGCTTCGGCGATCAGAGTCGGAAGAAATCATCAGTTCAACCGCGATCCGGGCCGCCTTGCAGCGAGGAGAGATCGCAGCAGCAAATGCCATGCTTGGCCGAAATGTTGTGGTTGCCGGAGAAGTAGTCCACGGCGATGAGCGAGGTCGAACGATTGGTTTCCCGACCGCAAATGTCGATGTTCCGCAAGGGTTTATCGTTCCAGCCGACGGCGTATACGCAGCAAGGTGCGTCACGGAATCAGGTGAGCGGTTTGCCTGCGCAGTGAACATCGGTAAGCGACCAACGTTTTATGGGTCGGCGGATCGCTCGCTCGTCGAATGTCATCTCCTTGAGTTCTCCGGTGATCTTTACGGTCAAAGGCTCGCTGTCGAGTTTGTTGAACGACTGCGAGATGAACAGCGATTTGATGGCCTAGACGCTCTGAAGGCACAGCTCCGTGCCGATGTTGATCGCGCTCGTGACCTTGCCAGGTTGTGACCGCGACTCGACACTCATAACCTCTCGATGTCCGTTGGGGTTCCGACTCTTGCGGATGCGCCAGTCGGCGCGACCACCTCAACTACGAAAAGGTAGGCAAGAACATGGCAATTGAGCCAAAAGCAGACGTTATTGCACGTCACCGTCAAAGCGACAACGACACCGGATCTCCAGAGGTCCAAATCGCGCTTCTCTCATCG
>JALRDI010000223.1 GCA_023257035.1 Ilumatobacteraceae bacterium
TACGGCTGGGTCGACGGTTACCTCGACCTTCCGAACGTGAAGACGCTCACCTTCGCCGAGCACGAGGGTTCGTTCCTCGTCGGCGCGGCTGCCGCGTTGAAGAGCAAGACCGGCACCATCGGCTTCATCGGTGGTCAGGAAATCGACCTCATCAAGAAGTTCGAGGCTGGCTATATCGCAGGTGCAAAGGCTGTGAACCCAGACATCGTCGTTGAGTCGTCATACCTCGGTGCCGCAGGCGACAACGCCGCATGGGGCTCACCAGACAAGGCGAAGGAAATCGCAGCAGCGTGGTACGCAGATGGCGCAGACGTCGTCTACACCGCAGCTGGCGGTTCAGGTCGTGGAACGATCGAAGCAGCTGTTGAGGCCGGTGACGGCTACTGGGCAATCGGTGTTGACTCAGACGAGTACTACGTTGACACCGAAGAGCAGCAGGCTCACCGCTTGACCTCAATGCTCAAGCGCGTTGACACTGCAGTCTTCGAAATGGCTCAGCAGGTTCAGGACGGATCCGCAGCTGGCGGCTTCTACCCATTCGACCTCTCGAATGACGGCGTCGGCTACGCCACCTCAGGTGGCCACATCGACGACATCGTCGACGAGCTCGAAGCCCTCAAGGCTCAGATCATCGCAGGTGACATCGAGGTTCCGACCTCACCTGAAGGTCTCTGACCGATAAGTGATGCCGCTTTTGGGTGGCATCACGAAGTACAACTACTTGAGAGCCCGGGTGTTTCACCCGGGCTCTCTTTTTTGTGTGCCGAACCCACTACTGTTCTACGAGTGCCACAACACATCGCGGGGACGTGGACCCAAACCAACAACTCGATCCGGGAGGGGCGATGAGCAGCACGCTCGCAGTTGAACTACGAGGCATCGGGAAACGTTTCCCTGGTGTCATTGCAAACTACGACGTTGATCTCAACGTTCGTTCCGGAACCATTCACGCCGTCGTTGGTGAAAACGGTGCCGGCAAATCAACTCTCATGAAGACCCTTTATGGGATGCAAGAACCTGACTCTGGCACCATTTCGGTTGAAGGAAACGAACGCAGGTTCAAGTCGCCGAGCGATGCGATCAATGCAGGAATCGGCATGGTGCACCAGCACTTCATGCTTGCCGACAACCTCACCGTGCTCGAGAACATCATTCTTGGCAGCGAGCCTGGCCGTCGAGGTGTCATCGACATGAAACACGCAAGGTCTCGCGTTGTCGAGATCATGGAGTCGATTAGCACTGTGCTCGACCCGGATATGCCAGTGAGCGAACTTGGAGTTGGCGAACGCCAGCGGGTCGAAATCATCAAGGTTCTCTACCGCGGCGCTCGAATTCTCATCCTCGACGAACCAACCGCAGTGCTCGTTCCCGAGGAAGTTGACGAGCTTTTCGTCACCCTCAACAACCTCGTCAGCGAAGGTGCAACCGTCATCTTTATCTCGCACAAGCTCGATGAGGTGTTGCAGGTTTCCAACGACATCACCGTCATGCGCCAAGGCACCACAGTCGCCGAAACAACTCCGAGTCAAATCGACCGTTCAGGGCTCGCCGAACTC
>JALRDI010000250.1 GCA_023257035.1 Ilumatobacteraceae bacterium
TAACCCCTGCTGATTTGCGTCCACTTCGTCCAGACCTGGTTTGGGTTGCCGCTGCCGGTTACGACCCAAGTTCTGAAAATGCTGACGCTGCGGCCTATGACGACATCATCCAGGCTGCAACTGGTTTCGTTGACACCAACGAGCGTTCAGGGCTTCCGCCGGTGATGGCTCCAATTCTCATTGCCGACAAGGTGTCGGGAATGGCGCTCGCTCAAGCTGTGCTTGCAGGTCTCTTCCACCGTGAACGAACAGGGGAGGGAACTGACACCGTGCTTGCGATGTACGACATGATGCGAGCATTCCTCTTGGTTGAACACGGCGCCGAAGCGATCCCGGAACCGCAACTTTCTCGAGCGGGGTACCCACGATTGCTGAGTCCTGAGCGCCGACCGCTTCGAACCTCTGATGGCGGCCTCGTGGCGATCCTCGCATACGAGCGGCATCACTTTGAAGGCCTCATTCGTATCGGTGGCCGTCTTGAGATGCTCGAAGATGAGCGTTTCGTTTCACGGTTAGGTCGCTTGAACAACATTGACGAGTTGTATCGCGAGTACCAGCGCATTGCGGAGGGGCTCACGACCGAGCAGTTTGTTGCAGCGTGTTCTGAGGCGGGCGTTCCAGTCCACGAAGTCGTCACACTTGATGATGTGACCAACGCATTACCGATGACCGATCACCCGACGCTCGGTCGATATCGAATGACACCTTCGCTTGCGCCCGGCGTGCCAACCGATGCCAAACCCCGTCGATTTGCGCCGTTGCTGGGGGAAAATGGTCGCGAGGTGCTCGCTGAGCTCGGATATTCCGAAGGAGAGATCGATGAACTCGAGAACTCAGGGGTCGTTGGCCGCTACCGTTCTTGATTGTGAGTTCACAAGTACGACCTGGTCGACCTCGCTCGACGGTAGAAGCACTTCCTGCGTATCGGCCCGGAAGAGACGCAAAACAGGCGCAACAAGACCATGGTGTCGTCGATGCGGTCAAGCTTGCGTCGAATGAAAACCCGGAAGGGCCAATCTCCGCAGTTGAACAAGCAGTTCTTCACGCAGTGCGAGGCGCCAACCGCTACGCCGATCACCGCGGGGCAGAACTGCGGGCTCGAATTGGCTCATGGATTGGTGTCGACGCAGAACAAGTAACGATTGGCAACGGTTCAGTCGGCCTGTTGCAGCAAATCTTCCTCACGTATCTCGACCCTGGTGATGAGATCATCTTTGGATGGCGCTCATTTGAGGTGTACCCGATTTATTCACAGCTCACCGGCGCACAGATGGTTCGTGTTCCACTTCGTGACGACCTCACCTACGACGTTGACGGCATCATCTCGGCGATCACGCCGGCCACGAAAGTCATCATGCTGGCGACGCCAAATAATCCGACCGGGACATTGCTCGATGCTGATGACATTGTTCGTATTGCGACCGCAGCCGGCGACGGGGTGATTGTCGTGATTGATGAGGCGTACCGAGAGTTTGTTGATGCTGACACCCCTGATCCAGTCTCAGAGGTAGTTCCGAAATTCCGGAATGTGCTGGTGACCCGCACGCTGTCAAAGGCTCACGGTCTTGCCGGTCTCCGAGTCGGCTACGCCGTTGGCGATCCGGAGGTCATTGCAGATATCGACAAGGTGGCAGTGCCGTTCCATGTCAACGCGGCAGCTCAGGCTGCTGCGATTGCAGCGATAGACAACATCGATGAAATCGAGGCTCGTTGTGCGGTCATCGTGAGCGAACGATCACGCGTCGAGGCCCGGTTGTCAGAATTGGGATGGTGGATGCCAGTTCATCAAGCCAACTTTGTGTATCTGTCGACTGGTGCCGAAACCATGACGTATGCAACCGAACTTGAAAAGCGCGGCATCGTGATTCGTCCATTCGATGGTGAAGGTATTCGAGTCACCATCGGTAGCGCAATCGAGAACGACCGATTCCTCTCGGCAATTGCTGAATTAGGAGTGACGAAGTGAAGATTCGTGAATATCTCTTTCCGCCCGACCCACGGGGATGGGGTGTCGACCCTGATTATCGGTTCACACTTGCAAACGAGCGAACATTCTTGTCGTGGATCCGTACGTCGCTCGCACTTGTTGCTGGCGGTCTTGGTTCGATTGTTGTTCTCAAAGACATTCAAGGTGTTGAAGTCATTGGAATCATGGTGTTGATGCTTGCGTTCGTCACGGCGTCGACAGCGTTTCGTCGTTGGTCGCTGAACGAACGGGCCATGCGGCTTGAGCAACCACTCCCAGCTTCAAATCTTCCGCAGGTCACTGCCATCGGTGTGGCGTTGATTGGCGTAGCAGCTGTCATATTGTTGGTGATCGATTCTCGATGACGGAACGCCGAGGCCGACGCCATCAGCGTCCCCTGAATTCTTTCGATCCGCCGTTACCTCATGAACGAACCTCGTTGGCGTGGGAACGAACTGGCCTCGCCACGATCATTGCCGGCGGTCTTCTCGCACGAACGGCAGCAACCAATGCGCACTATCTACTCGGAGTCTTTGGTGTGCTGTGGGTGGCGGTTGGCGGGGTAGTTATTTTCTGGGCTGAGTTTCGGTACGACGCTTTGCATGGGCCGTTACGTGCAGGTGAGAATCCTGTTCATCCGTCGATGGTTCGATTCGTTGGTGTTGCGACGGTGTCGTTCATTGGTTTTGCGCTTGCGCTGATCGTCTACCTTTTAGTTATTGACGCACCGCTATGAGGTGAGTAAGTAACTGGGGGAACTATGGGGGCAATGATCACTGGGTGGGGTAAGTGCCGCCCGCCACTGTCGTTAACGAATGCTGATCTTGCAACGCTCGTCGATACCGATGATGAGTGGATTAGCGAGAGGACTGGAATTTCAGAGCGCGGCATCTGTCACGTGGAAACAACCGACATGGCCGAAGTGGCAGCACGTCATGCTCTTGCCGCTGCCGGGCTATCGCCTACCGATCTTGATCTCATCATCATGGCGACGGTCACGCCAGAAATCAGTTGCCCAAGTAACGCGTGTGTCCTTCAGGAACGCCTCGGAGCCGTGAACGCTGGAGCGTTTGACCTCAATGCAGCATGCTCGGGATTTGTATACGGATTCGCATCCGCAACGTCGATGGTGTCATCCGGGGTTGCGCAACGAGTTCTGCTCGTCGGCGTGGAGAAGCTTCATTTCGTTCTTGACTATCGCGATCGAAATACGTGTGTGATCTTCGGTGATGGAGCGGGCGCTGTGATGATCGAGCAGTCGGACTCGCCTGACGTTGGTGTGCTCGGCGTTGACCTTGGTGCAGATGGCCCGGCGGGCTCGACAATGGTAATTCCGACTCTCGGAACCCGTGGTGAGTTATCAACATTCCGTGATCCGTCGATGCATCGACTTCATTTCGAGGGGCAAGCGGTGTACAAAATCGCGGTCAAAGGAATGACGGATTCGGTGAGGCGTGCTCTTGATCGAGCCTCGCTTACCGCAGATGACATCGACCTCGTCGTTCCTCATCAGGCGAATCTGCGCATTATCAAGGCAGCAACTTCGAGGCTTGGTGTGCCTGAGTCAAAGGTGATGGTGAATATCCAAACGCATGGAAACACCTCAGCAGCATCGGTGCCGATGGCGCTATGTGATGCTCTCGATCAAGGGCGTGTTGCGCCGAGCGACATCGTGGCGATCACCGCGTTTGGCGGCGGGGTGACGTGGGGCTCAGCAATTTTTCGTTGGGGTGATCGTGTCACGCGCCTTGAGACGAGTGATGCGGCTCTGCCTGAGCCGACCGGTGACGTGTTTGACGTGTTGGCGGCAAACCGAGAGTTTTACGCCTCGTACCACGACGCGACCTGAGCTTGATCAGGGTTACGACAACTCTGCGAGTGCAGCCATTCGCTGGCTACGGAACATCTCAACACGCTGCTCCTTGAGTTCTTCGTACCCACGGATCACATCTGGAAGAGCAGCGAGTTCGACAAGACGCTCGTATGAGGTCGTCGAAATTGCTGCTGTTATGGCATCGACGAGTTCGAGATACTCGCCGGGCAGCGAGCGCTCAATCTTTCGAACCTTGGCGTAGCCGAAGATGTCGAGCGGAGTTCCACGAAGTACTCGGGCGCGGCGCAGAAGCCTGAACATCGGGATCCACGCAGGGCCAAAACGAAGCTTTCGTTGCACTCCCATCGATGCGAGGATCGGCGGGTGAAGTAAGCGGTATCGGACTCCCTTGCCGCCAGCGATTGAAGTCGATGCATCTGCACCATCGCCGGAGGTGATGAGTCGTGCAACCTCGTACTCGTCTTTGTATGTCAAGAGTTGGTGAAGGTGGGTCGCCACCGTGGCCGTTAACTCACGTGACGTACTTGGGTCGAGATCGCCGATGCTGTTCACCCTTGCGAGGAAGGCGTTTGAGCGTCGTGTGCCGCTATGAGCTTTGACGTCTTCGGCTAGTCGGGCGATGAGGGCATCGGGTGTTTCGTCGCCTTCTGAAGTTTGTGAATCAACGTCAATCGCAAGTTGGTTGACCGCGAACAACCGGCCGAGACGAAGCGCCGTAAGGTTTGCTTCGACCGCAGCGCCATTCACTCGAATCGCTTCACTGAGGCTGTGCACCGAAATGGGGAGAGCACCGATTTGGATTGCCATTCCGACGACGAACACATTTGCTGTCGTTGAATCTCCGAGGAAGTGGCTGGTGATCTTGGTTGCGTCTGCCCACAACTGGTCTGCGCCACTCGCGGCATGTTTGAGTGTTTCTTCGATGTCGTGAGCGCGTGGGAGGTGTAGCTCAGGGTGCGCAATCATTGAGGCGGTCGGGGTTTCTGCTGACGACCCAACGACAGTCGTGTTCGGCGAGATCACACCAAGTCCGTTTGCGCCAGCGGCAACGAGATTGTCGAGCGCAATGAGAACATCGGCATCGCCCTGGCCAAGCCGACTTGCTTGCACGGCTCCACCTTTCGAGAGCCGGATATCGCTGACGACCGGCCCTGCTTTCTGGCTGAGTCCGATTTGATCGATTCCTTGGACGTTCCAACCGTCGAGCATTGCGG
>JALRDI010000319.1 GCA_023257035.1 Ilumatobacteraceae bacterium
TAGGAAGCTCCTGTAGTCAGTCTTCGATAGTGATGGCGTATTCGGGGCAGTTCGCGGCTGCCAGCCGAGCTTTGTCTTCAAGTTCTGCCGGGATAACACCATCGTTTAATGCAATGGCTGTTCCGTAGTCGTCAACGTCAAAGAGTTCTGGCGCTAGCGCAAAACAACGGTTATGACCTTGGCATTTTTCTTCATCAACGATCACTCGCATAGCTGAGACATTAGTGGCAAATGTGTCTCACGTCACACCCAAGATGTGACTTTCTTCACAGATTGTGCCGGGCGGTACCATCTCAGAGGTGAAGTTCGTTGTGCTCGCCGCATCCGGAGACGGCATCGTCAGCCAACTCACCAATTGGCTCGTTGATACATCGAGCGCAAATTGGTTCATTGCGGTCATCTTCATCATTGCGCTTCTCGACTCGGTAGTACCTGTCGTTCCGAGTGAAACAACGGTCATTATCGGCGGTGTCGCTGCCGGTGCAGGCGATCAAAACCTCCTTCTCGTCATTGTGGCCGGCGCAGTCGGAGCATTTATTGGCGACAACCTAGCGTACGTCATTGGCCGCTCGTTTCATGGGCCGATTGCTCGAAGAGCTGAACGCAAACCATCCACCCAACGACGACTCGACTGGGCAGCGAATCAGGTTCGAGAGCGCGGCGGACTCCTACTCGTGACGGCGCGATTTATTCCGGGAGGCCGAACCGCTCTGACAATTTCATGTGGGCTTACCCAACAACCACATGGGTGGTTTGTGAAGTGGGTCGCTCTCGCCGTGACGATCTGGGCGACCTATGCAGCGGTACTCGGTGCAATTTTTGGACGGGCACTGCAGGACAACCACACTGCCGCGTTTCTCATCGCCTTCGTGACGGCGCTCGCAATCAACATCGTGATCGAACTCATCCGCAAACGACGCTCAACAAGTCACCTCTGACGATAAATCGATGTCGACCGACTGCAACACTGGGGTTATGAACGTCTCAGATGCCGTCATTGCCCGTCGATCGATTCGGGACTTTCGTTCTGACCCTGTTGATGACAACGTGCTTCGCGACCTTCTTGAGCGGGCCGCAAGAGCGCCGTCGGGCGGAAATGTTCAACCATGGCGCATCTATGTGTTGAACGGTTCACGGATGACTGATTTTCTTGAGTTCCTCGAAACACAGCCTGCATCTGAACCATCCGAATACGACGTCTACCCCGCCAATCTCTGGGAGCCTCACCGCTCGGCGCGTTTCGAACTGGGTGAGCAGATGTATGGGCTCTTAGAAATTCCTCGCGAAGACAAAGCAGGCCGACTTCAGCAATTCGCTCGCAATGCACGATTCTTCGACGCTCCAGCGGCCTTCTTCATCACCATCGATCGACGGTTTAACGCGCCCCAGTGGTCTGACCTTGGGATGTTTCTGCAAACCTTCATGCTGTTGGCCGTTGAAGCGGGGCTTGACACCTGCGCTCAGGAGTACTGGTCAAGTCGCCACAGTGCCGTCATGGAGTTTGTCGGCGCACCTGAAGAAGAAATGCTCTTCTGCGGTATGGCTATTGGATACCGCAACGCAGATGCACCGGTGAACGATCTCGTCGCCGAGCGGCTACCGATCAACACATGGGCAACGTGGGTGTAAACCGGGTCGAGCGCTGAGTACTGAAGTCAGTCTGCGCCAAGGCGGCG
>JALRDI010000336.1 GCA_023257035.1 Ilumatobacteraceae bacterium
GCGAAGCCGTTCACCGGATTGTCGGGGCGAAGAGCAAGTCAGCTCTCCTCGAGGAGTTCGGAACATTTCTGGGCAACTCCCACTAACAGAAGGTGATCGCGGCGAAGCCGTACGAGACCTTCAGCGTCGACTCATTCAGTCGGACTATTCAATTCGGCCAACTGAAATTGGTTGGTTTGGCGAATCGACTCGCGTTGCCTTGACGTCGTTCCAAACGTCCCAGGGAATCCCAACGACTGGAGTTTGTGACGAGTTGACCTGGATGGCAGTCATTGAGGCTGGTTGGACACTTGGAGATCGATTGCTCATGATCACCGCTCCGAATCTTCGGGGTGAGGACGTCGCTGAGTTACAACGAATTCTTGCGCGATTGGGTTTTGACTGTGGTCGTGTTGACGGCATTTTTGGTCCGGATACCGCTGCTGCATTACAAGACTTCCAACGAAATTCAGGGCTTCCTGACGACGGAATCTGTGGATCCGACACTGTGTCTGCACTAGATGTACTTACTCGCCACACTGGAAGTGGTCCAGGTGTGGTGATGGTCCGCCAAGTTGCTGCTGTTACATCAGGCCGACGATCGTTGGGCCATCTTCGAATTGTGATTGGTGAATTTGGGGGCCTTGGTGCCCTCGCTCGGCAGATCACCACGGCGCTCCGTCAACATTCAGCCTCGGCAACGCTTGTGGGCGACCCTGACTCTTCAACTCACGCGTCCCTCGCGAACCGTTACCGAGCAGATCTCTACATCGGATTCGAGGCCACACACGATCACACCTCTCGCATTCAGTACTACTCGGTGCCCGGGTTCGAGTCAGCCGCAGGTCACTCATTGAGCGAGCAACTTGCGGACGGAGTCCGACACCCGTTTCGACGCTCCGATATCGAAGTTCGTGGGGCCCGGCTTCCGATCCTCCGGGAAACGCGGATGCCGGCTGTGTTATGGCAACTTGGCCCGACGGCGAACATTATTGCTCACACACCAACCATCGTTCGTGGTGTAGTCCTCGCCGTCGAAAATTGGGTTCGCGCCACCGACGAATAATATTCTTTTATGTGGAAAGTTATTCGTTATCTGGAGGACTTTTAGATATTTTGGTGAATATCCACAGCATATTCAAGATTCTGTGGAAACCACGACCTACACTTCATGTTGAGGTGTAATCTTTCAACTCACACTTGAGGGTTACGAGGGAAACAGGATGTTGTGGATTCGCTGAAGGTCGTCGAGATCGGCGAAGTCGACGGTAATCCTCCCTTTGGTCGCACCGAGCGATACTCGAACCCGTGTCTGCAATACGCGTGCGAGTGCATCCTCCACCTCAATCACACCTGCTTCACGTAATCGTGTTCCTTCGATGAGCCCTGCTCCATCGGTTGGCTCAGGCGTGCGAACCGGTGGCTCTGGTGTTTTCTCTGGGGCGATGAGCATCTCGAGTTCACGAACGGTGAGTTCATGTTCAACAACTGTGGTCGCAAACTCAACCTGTGCATCGCGATCGTCAACTGAGAGCAAGGTCCTAGCGTGACGGGCTGAAAGTCGACCATCATTAACGAACTGCTGAATCTCGTTAGGTAGTCCCATCAAACGAAGAGCGTTTGAGATAGCTGACCTACTTTTTCCGACGCGCTCTGCAACCTGCTCATGAGTGAACCCAAAATCGTCAATCAGTTGGTGATACGCCGCGGCTTCCTCTAGAGGAGTGAGGTCGGCACGATGCAGGTTTTCAACAAGCGCCTGCTCCATCGATGACATATCGTCGGTGGTGCGAACGATCGCTGGAATCACCTCCAGCCCTGCGATTCCGGCTGCCCGCCAACGACGTTCACCAGCGATCAGCTCGTATCCGCCATCGGCCGGCCGCACAAGAATTGGTTGTAACACACCAATTTGTGAAATTGAAGCAGAAAGTTCTTCTAACCCATCTTGGTCAAAGAATCGTCGCGGTTGATGTGGGTTTGGACGGATCGTCTGAAGTGGAATATCCCGTAGCGCTGGAGCATCATCATTTCGCCCAAAAACTTCATCCATTCCCCCTGGGATGAGCGAACTGAGACCTCTACCCTGCCGTTGGTTGCGAGCCATCGTGCACCTCCTGAGCGACGTCGGTATAGGCAATTGCGCCGCGTGACATCGGATCGTATGTGATGATTGGCATCCCGTATTTAGGTGCCTCGGACAGTTTGATATTGCGTGGAACCACGGTTTTTAGAACTGTTGGTCCAAAATGCTGGCGAATTTCATCCACAACCTCATCCGCCAAATTCGTACGAGCGTCATACATCACGCACACAATTGACGACACCTCAAGTGTTGGGTTCAACCCACTGCGTCTGATTCGCAGCACATTTTCAAGCAACTGGCCCACCCCTTCAAGTGCAAAGTACTCACACTGAATCGGAATAAGGACCTCGCGAGCAGCGCACAACGCGTTGAGTGTGAGTAAACCGAGTGAAGGGGGACAGTCGATGATGATGTAATCAAACTCGTTGAGGACGGCATCGACAGCGTTCTTTAGGCGAGTTTCCCGGGCAAGCATCGAGTACATCGTCATTTCTGCATCTGCGAGGCGCAGGTTCGACGGTGCCACTTGTAATCCGTCAATTTCAGTCGCACAAATACAGTCCGTCAGAGGAGCGTCATCGATCAGCACATCGAGAATGGTGGTCTCCAATGATCGAACATCAATGCCAAGCCCGCTGGTTGCATTTGCTTGAGGATCAACATCAACTAATAGCACTCTCAGGCCAAGCTGGGCTAGTGAGGCAGCGGTGTTGATCGACGTTGTTGTCTTCCCCACTCCACCCTTTTGGTTCGCTACTGCAATAACTCGAGGGAGTTTTCGTTGCCCGACATCTGTCTGATTCGGTGCGAGATCCGGGGTTTCGCTCATCGGTGCCACTTTGCCGTTTATCTTGCTGTTCCGCAACCGTTTTTGGTCGATTTGTTTCCCGGGAAACAAAAATGTGCATCAACCTTTACTTGAGGCGCGCAGTTTCAATCATGAAATTTCAACAGTGATATCCACAACCTGTGGTTTCCCGGGAAACATTACGTAAGTCGTTGAATGACAGCGATCGACGTTGAATCCTCGTTGTGAAGACGGAGTGATGCATTGAATCTTCTCAGGGTCTCTCGTGGCCATCGGTCGCCATCTGCATTCGGGGGCTCAGATACGAGAAGGTGGCCACTCGGTGCCAGGAGTGGCAAGGCTGTTTCAAGCACGACATTGGGTGAGCCGAAACTACGCGAAGTGATCACATCGAAGATCGCATTCCCGTGCAGTGAATTAACGTCCGCGCAGATCACGTCGATTGAGGCCCCAAGGACGCCTTGGCGCAAACGGTGGGCTTGCCGTCGAAGAAGATCGGTTCTTTTCTCTCTCCGGTCAATGAGGGTGATACTTAACTCAGGGAAATCATTTGCAACGACGAGACCTGGGAGACCTCCACCTGAGCCGATGTCAAGTAGGTGGTGGATGTCGTTGAATGTGTG
>JALRDI010000150.1 GCA_023257035.1 Ilumatobacteraceae bacterium
AACACGACGCCGAGTTGGCCGGTGCAGGCCCCGTGGCCCCGCTCCCAGGCACGGTCATTGCAGTACGCGTGGCTGACGGCGACCAGGACGATGCCGACCAAGTTCTGATGGTGATTGAGGCAATGAAGATGGAGCATCAAATCACTGCGCCCGCCGCTGCAACAGTTACCGCTGTTCGGTTCAACGTCGGAGACCGAGTCGACATGGGTGATCTTCTCGTCGAACTCGACATGGGAGGTGACGAAGGTGAGTGACTCAATTCGTATTGCGAACTGCTCGGGATTTTTCGGTGACCGTTTATCTGGCGCGAAGGAAATGGTCGAAGGCGGCCCAATCGATGTGCTCACCGGCGACTGGCTCGCTGAGCTCACGATGCTCATCCTTTCGAGGATTCGTGCGAAGAATCCCGGCCGCGGGTTTGCCTCAACCTTTGTCACCCAGATGGAGCAGGTGATGGGCACATGCCTTGATCGAGGAATCAAAGTCGTGTCCAATGCGGGTGGCCTTGACCCAGGTGGATGCGCAGACGCATTGCAAGAGATCGCAGACCGGCTTGGACTGAACCCGACCATCTCCTACGTCGATGGCGACAACCTGTTGGATCGGGCTGTTGACCTTGCAGCAAGCGGAGATCTCGTTGCATTCGACCCTGCGAATGGCCTTGGCGATGTATCTCGCTACGTATCAGCGAATGCGTATCTCGGATGTTGGGGAATTGTCGACGCGCTCACTGAAGGCGCTGACATTGTTGTCACCGGACGCGTCACCGACGCAGCAGTGGTTTGCGGTCCAGCGGCATACCACCACGGATGGTCACGAACCGATTGGGATGCACTTGCGGGAGCAGTCGTCGCTGGACATGTCATTGAGTGTTCCGGTCAGGTGACGGGCGGAAACTACTCGTTCTTCACCGAGGTACCCGGACGTGAGCGCATTGGGTTCCCGTGGGCTGACGTATTCGCTGACGGTTCCAGCGTCATTGGAAAGCATGACGGCACTGGTGGCCTCGTCTCGGTCGGCACGGTGACCAGCCAGTTGCTGTACGAAATTGGTGGCTCGCATTATCTCGGCCCCGACGTGACCTCACGATTCGACACCATCTCACTCGAGCAGGTCGACAACGATCGCGTGCGAATTTCAGGGGTCAAGGGAGAACCCCCAACTGGTTCGCTGAAAGTCGCAATGAATGAGCTCGGCGGCTACCGAAATGACATGGTGCTGGCATTGACCGGCCTTGACATTGAAGAGAAGTCGGCGATGGCGCTTGAGGCATTCTGGGAGGCATCGCCATATGCCGCTGACGACTTCGAAGAATGCGAGGTACGCCTCGTACGCACCGATCACATCGATCCGTCAAGTAACGAAGCGGCGACCGCCCAGCTCCGTATCAGTGTGAAAGACCACGATGAACGCAAAGTGGGTCGAGCATTTTCGAACGCCTTTGTTGAAACCGGCCTGTCGAGTATTCCTGGGTTTTATTCACTCTCAGGTGGCCCATCGGCCGGGTCGCCATTTGGCGTGTATCGCCCGGCCCTGGTTCCAGCTGATCTTGTTCCTTCGTATGTGCACATAGATGGCTCGACTCGGCAGATCGAATCAGTCGCCCCGGAACACTCACCAGTGAATGTTGAAGCGACTCCTGGTCCCCAGGGTTCGAGTCCGACCGGGGAAACCCGGAGCGTTCCTTTGGGATCGTTGTTCGGAGCGCGTTCAGGCGACAAAGGCGGCGATGCGAATGTGGGAATGTTTGCTCGAAGCGATGATTCCTGGCTGTGGTTGGATGAGTTCCTCACCGTCGAACGGTTTAAGGAATTGCTTCCAGAGACTGCAAACCTCCACGTCGATCGATACGCATTTCCAAATATCTGCTCGTTGAACTTCGTGGTGAGAGGGCTGTTGTCTGAGGGTGTTGCGGCATCGACACGAACCGATGGACAAGCGAAGAGTCTCGGTGAATGGTTGCGTGCCCGATTCGTCGACGTGCCCGTCGACCTGCTCGACTAAGAACTCGATGAGCCACTACCAACCGCTTGCTGGTGTAAAAGTACTCGACCTCACGGCAGTCATCATGGGTCCGTTCGGTACCCAAATTCTTGCCGACATGGGTGCTGACGTCACCGTGGTTGAAACCTCTGTCGGCGACGCAAACCGCCACATGGGAAAGGGCCCTCATCCAGATGTGTCTGGAGTGACGCTCAACCTCATGCGCAACAAACGCAGCATTGTTCTTGACCTACGGAGCGATGAGGGACGAGCGATCTTTGAGAAACTTGTTGCCGAGAGTGATGTCTTTGTCACCAATCTCCGCCCAGGTTCACGCGAGCGGGCAAAAATAACCCCTGCTGATTTGCGTCCACTTCGTCCAGACCTGGTTTGGGTTGCTGCGGCAGGGTACGACCCAAGTTCTGAGAATGCCGACGCTGCGGCCTATGACGACATCATCCAGGCGGCAACTGGTTTCGTTGACACCAACGAGCGTTCAGGGCTTCCGCCGGTGATGGC
>JALRDI010000218.1 GCA_023257035.1 Ilumatobacteraceae bacterium
CAGCAGCTCGACATGGAGTCGAATGGCAAGTCAGTAACGCTCGATGGCGGCAACGTCGACGGTGCTACCGGCCCGGTGATCTGGGGAGAACCAGGAACAAACGGCCAGCATGCGTTCTTCCAATTGTTACACCAGGGCACCGACATCATCCCGGTCGATTTCATCGGCGTTGCTCGCCCGAATCACAACCGCGTCGATCAGCACGATGCGCTGTTCGCAAATCTTCTTGCGCAGGCCCAGGCGCTTGCCTTCGGGAGGTCGTCGCCGAACGAACCTCACCGGAATTTTGGCGGGAACCGACCGAGCACGCTGATCCTTGCTGAGCAACTTGATGCGCGAACGCTGGGTCAGTTAATTGCGTTATACGAGCACATTGTGTTTGTGCAAGGAGTGATGTGGGGCATCAACAGTTTTGATCAATGGGGAGTTGAACTCGGTAAAGAGCTGGCGAGTGCTCTTTCTCCAGTGCTCTCCGACGAAAATCTTGACCCCCAATCCATCGAAGACCCGACGACACGGTCGGCGATTGAGTGGTACCGGGCAAATAGATTGACGTAGTTGTACTTACGATCGAGAGGAACGCTCGAACACCAGTGTGCTTCGACTCGGAATAACAAACTCTGTTGCCGCCTCAACGACTTCACTGTCATCGAAGCCAACGTTCGGACGTGATGAGTCGAATCGAGTGATCCACTCAGATCCCCACTGCGTAGCTGGCATGTTCCATTCCAAATCAATTGGACTCGCAGAAAACACGCAGAGGAAACTGTCATCGATGACTCGGTTTCCATACCGATCAGGAATTGCAATGGCCTCGCCGTTGAGAAAGACGCCGACTGCCTGGGCGAAACCCTGCTCCCAATCCGAAGGACTCATTTCATTACCGTCTGGGCGAAACCACGTCATGTCATCGTTGTCGCGAAGCGGTCGGCCATGAAACCATCGTCGGCGACGAAAAATCGGATGTGCTGATCTGAACGCAATGAGTCGTTGAACCCATTCGAGCGTGGCGCTATCTGCGTTTGACCAGTCGAGCCAACTCAGTTCGTTGTCATGGCAGTAGGCGTTGTTATTTCCGCGCTGGGTGCGACCGAGTTCGTCTCCGCCAAGGAGCATCGGGACACCCTGTGAAAGCAGCAGAGTTGCAAGAAAATTTCGCCGCTGTCGGTTGCGAAGGTCGTTGATCTCCCGATCATCGGTTGGCCCTTCGGCGCCATGGTTCCACGATCGGTTATGTGACTCGCCGTCTCGGCTGTCTTCGCCGTTGTCCTCATTGTGCTTGTTGTTAAAGCTCACGAGGTCTGAGAGCGTGAATCCGTCATGGCAGGTGACAAAGTTGATCGAAGCCGTCGGACGGCGGGTATCTGACCTGTAGAGATCTGACGATCCGGTGAATCGCTGTGCAAACGTTGCGAGGCGAGAATGTTCTCCTCTCCAGAAATCGCGCATGGTGTCTCGGTAGTCGGCGTTCCACTCAGACCATTTCGGCGGGAAATTCCCAACTTGATAGCCACCTTCACCAACATCCCAGGGTTCTGCGATGAGTTTCACCTGGGAAAGCACAGGGTCTTGGTGAATGATGTCGAAGAACGCGGATAAGCGATCAACCTCGAAGAGTTCTCGTGCGAGCGCAGAGGCGAGGTCGAAACGAAAGCCGTCGACGTGCATCTCTAGCACCCAGTAGCGGAGGCTGTCCATGATGAGTTGCAGCACGTGGGGGTGGCGCATATTGAGTGAGTTTCCGCAACCGGTGAAGTCGAGGTAGTGACGCGGGTTCTCATTGGTGAGTCGGTAGTACGCGTGGTTGTCGATTCCGCGCATCGACAGGGTTGGCCCGAGATGGTTCCCTTCGGCAGTGTGGTTGTACACCACATCCAAAATGACCTCGATACCTACGGAATGGAGGGCCGCAATGGTGTTGCGAAGGTCATTCGCGGGGTTGGAATGGTTTGGCGATCCGTATTCGTTGTGGGCGCTGAAATATCCGAGTGTGTTGTATCCCCAATAGTTGCGTCGACCTTCTTGGACGAGGTGGTGGTCGTGAATGAACTGATGAATCGGCATGAGTTCGATCGCCGTTATGCCAAGTTCGACCAGATGTTGAAGTACCGCAGGGTGTCGCAGTGCGGCGAATGTTCCGCGTTCGTGAGGTGGAACATCGGGGTGTTGCATCGTCAGTCCACGGACGTGTGCTTCGTAGATGATGCTCTCATGTGTTGGGGTTCGTAGAAGTTGGTCGTCGCCCCAGTCGAATGACGGGTCGGGCACAACGCCGAGAGGAACGTACGGTGCTGAATTCTCGGTATTGGCAACGTCTGGGTCATCGATGTCGTATGCAAAGCATGCAGAGGTCCAGATCATTCCGCCGTCGACTTGTTTTGCATAGGGGTCAAGTAGCAACTTGTTTGAGTTGTGCCACAGACCGGAACCTGGATTCCATTCGCCGTGCACCCGATATCCGTAGTGCTGCCCGGGCGTTACGTCTGGAAGGTACGCATGCCAGATATGGCCATCGACCTCGTTGAGAGAAATTCGTTGTTCCTGATTTGCATCGTTGCCTGGCCCATCGAGCAGACATAGTTCGACGTGTTCGGCACTTGAAGAGAACAGCGCAAAGTTTGTTCCAGCGCCGTCATAGGTTGCACCGAGCGGATGGGGTTCCCCGGCCCAGACCCTGCGATGTAGCGAGGGATGTGCATGACGGCTCACGTTGAAATTCTGCCCGGTTTACGCCGTCAACCCTCTGTCATGGGGCATGATTAAGGAATGGCTGAAGGAAAAACTATTGAACGAGTTGGCGTTATCGGTTGCGGACTTATGGGTTCGGGTATCGCCGAAGTCTGCGCTCGCGCTGGCCTTGATGTGCTTGTCAGGGAGGCAACTGCGGAGGCCGCTGAGGCCGGCCGTGCTCGTCTCATCACTTCGTTCGATCGCGGTGTCTCCGCAAACAAAATGACAGAAGATGACCGTGATGCCGCAATGAACCGGCTGTCATTCACGACCGATATTGGGGATCTCTCAGATCGTGATCTTGTGGTTGAGGCGATTGTTGAAGACGAGGACCTGAAGGTCGGACTTTTCCGGGACCTTGACAAGGTGCTGACAAGCTCCGACGCGATCCTTGCGTCAAATACCTCCTCGATTCCAATCATGAAACTCGGCACAGCAACTTCTCGCCCAGAGCAGGTCATTGGCATCCACTTCTTTAATCCGGTTCCTGTGTTGAGGCTCGTCGAACTCGTCGAGAGTTTGATGACATCGGACGAGACGTCGCTCCGAGCGGAGGCGTTTGCGGAAGGTGTGTTGTCCAAGCGTGTGATCCGGTCGCAGGACCGAGCGGGGTTCGTGGTGAATGCATTACTCATCCCGTACCTGCTCTCGGCGATTCGCATGATGGAATCTGGGTTCGCCTCAGCCGATGACATCGACATTGGAATGGTTGAGGGTTGTAGCCACCCGATGGGGCCGCTGCGCCTTACCGATCTGATTGGGCTCGATACGACGCTTGCGGTGGCAGAGAGTTTGTACGAGGAGTTCAAGGAGCCGTTATACGCGCCGCCTCCAGTGCTGTCGCGCATGGTTGACGCTGGCCTTCTCGGACGAAAGTCAGGTCGCGGCTTTTATGACTATCGCCGCTGATGGCTGATCGCGTCGAGCGTCTCACCAACTTGCTGGCGCTGCTCCTCGAAACTCGTCGGCCCCTCACGCTTCACGAAATCGCTTCCGAACTCGGAGGTCAATATCCCGATGCTGGTCAGGCGCGTCGCGCTGCGTTTGAACGCGATAAGGCCTCACTTCGTGAGATTGGTATCGATATTTCCTCTGAAACCTTTGGTGGCGATCGTGCCGGTGAGATGGGCTACTGGATCGATCGCTCTGGGTTTGAGTTGCCAAATCTCGACCTCACCGATGATGAGGTGCGTGCACTCCAATTGGCGCTTGCGGCCACACGACCAGATTCGGCGATTGGTGAGGAGGCGTTGTGGAAACTAGGAGGAGTGGGTGGCGGTGTCGGTGGGCCGATCCGGATGCACCTTCCGGAGTTGCCCGCTTTGCCGGTGTTGCGATCTGCTGTTGCCAATCGACATCCGGTGTCGTTCACATATGCCGGTGCGACCCGCCATGTTGACCCGTGGGGGCTGCTCCTGCGCGACGGATTCTGGTATGTGATTGGTTTTGATCACGACCGAAGCGACCGTCGAACGTTCAGAGTCGACCGCTGCGAAAGCGAGATTTCGATTGATGCCTCAGTCGAGTTTGAGCGACCTGATGAAGCCTCACTTGAGGGGGCGTTGCCAGCGAACCCGTTGCTTCTCGGTGATGAAGTTGAAGGTGCACAGACAGCTCTGATCCACATTGCGTCCCGTCGGGCGTGGCTCGTTGAGCGAGAGGTGGGTACTGATCGAGTACAAGATCGACGGTACGACGGCTCTATCGTGATCTCGATTCCTTTCACCAACGAAGACGCCCTGAGATCTTGGGTTCTTGGTTTTCTTGATGACGCAGAACTGCTCGAGCCACGTGAAGTTCGCGAGCGACTCGTCAATTGGTTAGAGAGTGTGAGCTAATGGCACAGCGACCAGCGACCGAGCGCTTGCGGCGACTGCTCATCATCTTGCCGTGGTTGATGGAGCAAGGGGAAGTGCCTGTCGAAGAAGCCGCACGTAGGTTCTCGATTGGTGTGGACGACCTCATTCGCGACCTCGAACTGGTCTCAATGTGTGGTCTCCCACCGTATGTCGACGAAATGGTCGACGTGTTTATCGATGAAGGGATGATCTTTGTCGGTGTTCCACGTCTCTTCACTCGGCCGCTTCGTTTGAGCGAGGTTGAAGCATTCGAACTGCTTGCTGCAGGTAGAGCAGCGATGCAGTTACCTGGTGCAGACCCCGATGGTGCGCTTGCGCGTGGCTTGCGCAAGATTGCGGTTGGGCTTGGCGAAGATGACACTGGACTGCTGGTCGTGAACCCGACTCCTCCCGTCGTGCAAGCTCTCACTGATGCAGTCGAGAACGGCCACCGTGCAGAGGTGCGTTATCAGTCGTCGACGAGTGCTGAACCAGCCCTCCGTCAGATCGAGCCATTTGTTGTGTTTTCATCGCAGGGAAATTGGTACGTGCATGCACACGACGTCGGATCTGGAGGATTGCGAACTTTCCGAGTCGACCGTATCGAGTCTCTTTCAGTGGTTGGAAACGCGGAGAACGAGCCACCTTTATCAATGCCTGAACCAGGTAGATGGTTTGCCGATGCTGATATCGAACGCGTGACGCTTCGGATCGGTCCCCGTGGCAAGTGGGTGTATGAGCGCTATCCCGTTGACGAGGTGTCGGTGGCTGATGCTGGGGGATGGGTGACTGTTCGTCTCGCCGTGACCTCACAACAGTGGCTTGCACGCTTGTTGTTGCGACTAGGTGATTCGGTCGAGGTGGTTGAGCCCTCGACGATGAAGTCGGTGAGGGCGGAAGCTGCAGCGCAGGTCTTGCGCCGTTACGCCGACGGTTGATCTCTTAAGAGGAGCGGAAGTATCTGAGATGTTGCCTGGGCGTCGTGTAAGGCGTCGTGGGCATGTTCGATATTGATGCCGTAGCGATCGCAGATATCGGAGAGTCGGTGCGATTGCTGTCGGTCAGGGTCGAGGCGACGTGAGAGCTGCAATGTGCAGGTGTGGGGGCCGTTAGGTAAATGCAATTGGAGTTGTTCGGCGGCTGTGGAAAGAAACTTCCAGTCGAAAGCAAGATTGTGGGCTACCACTTCCCTGGAGCCGATCATCTGAAAAAGATGTTCAAGCACTCGTGAGATAGACGGCGCAAAGAGTAATTTCCGGCGCGGAATGTGATGAATGTGTTGGGCGCCGATGGGGTCCCAAGGGCGACGAAGCCGAACCATTGAACTCCACGAGGAGATGTTGGTAAGCGCTTGCTGGCCAAGCAAAAGATCACCGCAGACAACGGCCACTTGAAAGATAGGGTCGTTCGCCCCGTTCAGCCCGCCAGTTTCGAGATCAATGATCGCGAAATGACGGGTGGATGGGCTCACGTGGCCAGATTAGGCCAGAGGTGTGACGGGCGCCGCTATGCGTTACGGGCGCGGATTCCAATTGGAGCAGCGACGGTGTACCCGAGCAGGTGGCGATCTTCTTCGTTTTCTCCACCCCAAAAGCCGTATTCATGATTTTCGCGAGCGAACTGCTGGCAGGGTACCCGCACCGGGCATGCCGTGCACAGCATGTTGGCACGGGCTTCTCTGCGCTCTCGAGCCTGTGGGCGTTCTGCTTTCTTGGCGAAGAACAGTTCGAGACGGCCTTTACACATTGCGAATTCTTGCCAGGCGACATCGCGGGGGAGATCGTCAACTGATTCAAAAACGAGGGTTTCGGCTGCGCTCATGCCTCATTTAACACTAAATGGAACTCCCGTATTCCGGGATACGCAAAATTTTTGAGAAAACGGTCGTTACAGCAATTCTGCGGCGAGCGACGCGACGCTAGATCGCTCGCATGATTGCAGGGTGATGTGCCCAAAGCATGGCTGCCCGGTGAAGGCATTCGTAAGAACGGCAAGGGCGTTGTTGGTTTCGCCCAAGTACGGGGCATCAATTTGGCTGGTGTCGCCGGTGAACACCACCTTTGTTCCTTCCCCAACTCTTGTCAGGATCGTTCGCAATGTCGTTGGTTCAAGATTCTGGGCTTCATCGATGACGACCATCTGTTGCTGAAGGGAGCGACCCCGAAGGAATGTCACCGATTCAAGTGAGAGTTTTTGCCGTTCGGTGAGTTCGTCGATGAGTTGGCGCGCATCGCCAGATGAACGTCGGTCGGTGAGCGCAACGACTGCATCGTGCACAGCTGACATCCAAGGGTCGAGCTTTTCATCGAGGCCACCGGGTAGGAAGCCGACATCGGCTCGTCCGACAGGAACAAGTGGTCGGTAGATCGCAACCCGCTCATAGCGTTGCTCTTCGACAACCTGTTCAAGGGCAGCTGCGATCGCAAGAATGGTTTTGCCCGTACCTGCTCGGCCGTCGAGAGCGATGACCGATACCTCGGGGTCGAGTAGAAGGTCAATTGCAAACCGCTGTTCTTTGTTTCGAGGGTGAAGTCCCCATGGTTGAACCGGCGCGTGGGGGAGTAGGTGGAATTGAGATCCTCGTCGTCGTGCGAGAGCCGATTGTGAGCCGGCCCGAATGATGACAAATTCATTTTCACGAATAAGCGGTGCGTCATCGACGCTGAGAGCAAGGTCAATTCCCGTGGGGGTGTGATCAGCCTGGTGGGTGGCCTCTGCGACATCGATGACTCCATCTCGGTAGAGGTCGTCGATGATCTGGGTGTCAGCGTCAATGATGTGCCACCCAGTCTGGCGAATTTCACGAGACCCTCCAGTTGGCTGGTGCTCCATCGCGCTGAGGCCGAGGTGTGCGGCCTTGATGCGAAGGGCAGCGTCATTTGACACCATCATCGTCGGCGCCTGGCGTGATTGGCCCAATGCTGCCCCAATGATTCGGTTATCTGCTTTTGCGGGGTCAAGCCCATGTTCGACAAGAGCTTCGTGCTGAACACCGTTGACTTCTATTCGAAGTGAGCCCTCACCTAGTGGAACCGGAACTGCGAGAGACCCACCATGTTTGAGGCGTAACTCTTCAATTGTTCGTAACGCGGTTCGAGCAGCACGTCCAACGTCATCTGAGCGGCCTTTGAGACCATCGAGCTCTTCGATGACCGTCAGCGGAATCACAACATCGGATGTGCCCATCGAATGAAGACATGCCGGATCAGCAATGAGTACGGAAGTATCGAGTACCACTCGTGTCGTGGAGATGTCGCTCGTGTCCTCCTTCCCACTGAGAGCGTGGTTGGCAGTTCCGGCGAGATCAGTCACAGATCACCTCTGCTGAAGTAGGCGCAGTTGGAAGCGGTTGGTTACGGCAAGCAACGTCTCCAGTTGTACATCGGCGGGGGGCGGTGGTGGTGGATTTCGAGTCATCGAAGGTGTGGATAACCGGGACACTCATATCGATGAACGTGTCGCGACCTTGTGACGTAAGGCATAGCGGTCATAGTCAGTTGCAAATGCAACAACATGATTAGTTGCACCGTTGTCATTTGGGTCGTTTCGATGGTGTTGTTCCGAGGTGTATGGATGCAATCAAAAGTGGTTGTACTCATTCGCGGAGGGGCCGGAGGGCAATCCCGTCCGCCGGAAGTAAGAACAAAGGACGATTTATGACTAAGTCAGAACTCATCGACGCAGTGGCAAGCGCCGCAAACGTCTCAAAGGCAGATGCAGAGCGCACGATCGGCGCATTCTTCGACACTGTCGTTTCAAATGCAAAGAAGGGCGACAAAGTCGCATGGCCAGGCTTTGGTGCGTTCAGCGTCACCAAGCGCCCAGCTCGCACCGGCCGCAACCCTCGTACGGGTGAGCCAGTAAAGATCAAGGCATCGAACGCAATGAAGTTCAGCGCCTCGTCGACTCTGAAGTCAACGCTTAACTGAGAAAGCTGATTTCAGATGGCAGTAAAGAAGGCTCCGGCCAAGAAAGCAGCTAAGAAGGCTCCGGCCAAGAAAGCAGCAGCGAAGAAGGTTGCTAAGAAGGCTCCAGCCAAGAAAGCAGCAGCGAAGAAGGTTGCTAAGAAGG
>JALRDI010000226.1 GCA_023257035.1 Ilumatobacteraceae bacterium
CAAGGCTAGGCCGTCGGCAATAACCTCGGACTGGTGCTGCACCTTTATGACACAGCGACAAGACAGGTTCGAGAGCTCGCGATGCGCGAACCAGGCCGACTCAGCATCTATTTGTGTGGTCCAACGGTGTACGGACCTCCGCACCTTGGTCATGGTCGTGCAACGCTGGTGTACGACATTTTGCGCCGCTATCTCGAGTGGACAGGCATTGACGTTCGCCTCGTATCGAATATCACTGACATCGACGACAAAATCATCGACCGAGCTGAACGTGAGGGTCGTGAGTGGTCTGACATCACCACGAAGTGCGAAAATATTTGGTTTCGGGCGATGGAGGGCATTGATGTGCTTCGGCCCACGGATGTTCCGCACGCCACGGAATGGGTTGATGAGATGGTTGAGATGATCTCAACGCTCGAGGCATCGGGTGCGGCGTACGCAACTTCTGATGGCGTGTATCTCTCGGTTGAGTCGGTCGAGGGCTATGGGCTGCTCGCATATCAGTCGCTTGACGACATGATGGCCGGCGGCGGAGATCGTGAAGTTTTCGGAGCGGGAGAGAAGCGGCACCCAGCTGACTTTGCGCTCTGGAAGCTTGCGAAACCTGGCGAACCGGCGTGGGAGTCTCCGTGGGGAGCGGGGCGTCCCGGATGGCATAGCGAATGCGTCGTGATGAGCCTCGGTCTGCTTGGCGACGGCTTCGACCTGCACTGCGGAGGACAAGACCTTCGTTTCCCTCATCACGAAAACGAGCGTGCTCAGGCGGTGGCGCTTGGCCGTGAATTCGCCCGCCACTGGATGCACAACGGATTCGTCGTCGACGGCGAGGGCGAGAAGATGTCGAAGTCGCTTGGCAACGTGTCGAACCTGCTCGATCTCATCGAGGCCTATGACCCTCGTGCCTATCGGATGGTGTTACTGCAGTCGCATTACCGGAGCCCGGTCGGAATTTCTGCCGATGGGCTCGAGGCAGCTGGTCGGTCGCTTGCTGGGCTCGACAGCTTCATTTCACGAATGTCATCACTCGCCGAGGCGGATGCTGACGCAGCGACTCTCGACGCATTCCAGGCTGCGATGGATGACGATCTCGACACGCCGAAAGCGATGGCGTTGCTGTTTGACACGATGCGACAGGCGAACACCGCGCTCGACAATGGTGACGCGGACACAGCTGCTTGCCTGACGAGTGCGGTTCGAGACATTTGTGGTGCTGTTGGTTTGCGGCTCATTGAGCAAGAAGCAGTTCCCCCTGACGTTCTTGCACAGGCAGCAGCACTCGATGCAGCTCGGTCGGCGAAGGATTACGACGCTGCCGATTCGATTCGCAAAGAGCTACAGGATGCGGGTTGGCAGGTAGAGACAACTCGCGATGGTACGACCGTCCGTCGTTAACCCCTTGATGAGCGATCGACCACATACCCCGATGGGTTATCAGCCTGGCCTTGATGGCTTGCGTGCGATTTCGGTGATCGCAGTCATCATTTACCACGCCGGGTTTTCTTGGATGTCGGGTGGGTTTCTCGGTGTTGAAGTGTTCTTCGTCGTGTCGGGCTTTCTCATCACGATGCTGCTCATCGAAGAGCACGAATCATCAGGGGTAGTGAACTTCCGTTCATTCTGGGTGCGCCGAGCTCGTCGACTCTTCCCGGCTCTCGGTGTTGTTCTCGTGGCGGTGTCAACGTGGGTCGCACTGTTCGGGTCTGCTGAGCAGGCATCTCAGATGCGACGAGATCTGCCGTGGTCAGTGCTGTACGCAGCGAACTGGGGACAGATTGTTGGCGATGTTCCGTATTTTGCGGCTGGCGATCCGCCGATGCTGCGACATCTGT
>JALRDI010000287.1 GCA_023257035.1 Ilumatobacteraceae bacterium
CCGCAACGATATGCCCGACCGTGTTGTAGAGATATTGCGTGCCCGGTTCGTATTGCGGGCCGCGTTCGACTGCCCAAGCGATGATTTCTTCAGGTTCGAATGGCGTTTCGAGTCGTGTGCTTGCAAGCGCGTAAAACCCGAGATCGAATGCGGACTCGGCGAACCCGTCGGTGTGCTGAAGGATCTGTCGAATGGTGATGAGGTCGCCATAGTCGACCCCGTCGAGTTCGTAACCGGCTGCCCAACCGGAGCCGAGGTACATTGCTACGGGAGCATCGAGGTCAACAAGGCCTTCTTCGACGAGTTGCAATACGACGACTGACGTCATGGTCTTGGTGATCGAGCCCCACCGGAAGTAGTCCGAGGTGCTGACGTTCGCGTCCCCTCGAGCCTCACGAAGTCCTCGAGCGAGGTTGATGGCTTCAACATCGCCGTTGGGTGTTGGCCGAAGCACCGAGATGGTGACGCCGGGCGTTAATGAAGACTTGAGGAATTCATCGATGGCGGCATTAATGCGACCTTCGATGTCGTCGGCCGCGATGGTTGTCGTGGTGGTTGCTTCGCTTGTGGTGGTCGTGTCGTCCGCAACTGACGTTGTGGTCTCGACTGTCGTCGCAACTGCAACAGTTGTTGAACTCTCAGTCTCTACTGGCGAAGCCGAGTTTGAGCAGGCAACGAGCGAAAAGGCGAGGAGCAGTGCTCCCGAGCTGATCCAGCGTGAGCGCATCGAGGTGGCCACCGAGTTAGCGACCCGTGTAGTCAGGGGTGCGCTTGTCGAAGAATGCAGCAACTGCTTCACGGTGGTCGGCAGTTGACATGGTGCGCACCATTGCCGTTGCTTCGGCTTCGAGGCCGGTTGTCAGATCGGCGTCGAATGAACGCTGGATATTTTCTTTTTGCATCCGCATCGCAATTGGTGATCGAGCAGCAAGTTCGTCACAGAATGCAAGCGATGCGTTCTCGAAGTCGGCGTCGGGGAACATTCGGTTGATGAGCCCGAGGTTGAGGGCTTCTGATGCAGTCACTCGTGGCGATAGGAACATGAATTCTTTGGCCTTGGCCTCGCCGATGAGCCGGGGCAGGAACCACGAGCTGCCGAAGTCACCACTTGCCCCAATCGTTGAGAATGCGGAGACGAAGATTGCGCTTTCTTTTGCAACACGGAAGTCTGCCGCGAGGGCGATTGATAGGCCGGCGCCAGCAGCTGGCCCCGGGATTGCAGCGACGACTGGCTTTGGAAGTTTGCGGAATGCTCCAGATACCCACATCTGAATTTGCCTCAGGCGGTCGAGGCTCTGTTCAGGGGTGACCGGTTGTCCTTCGCCTGCGTGACTCGCTCGGAATCCTTTGACGTCGCCGCCTGAGCAGAAGGCGCCACCTTCGCCGGTCACCATGAGCACGCGGATGTCATTGTTCTCAGCAACTTGTGGCAATGCGGTGTTGAAACCGTCGTAAATTTCGTCGCTAAGTGCATTACGAGACTCGGGGCGGTTAAACGACAGGACTGCGACGTTGCCGTGGATTCGACCGAGCAACTTGTCGGTTCCGGTGTGAAGTTCGGTCATGAGACTCTCCCGTTCAAATTGGTTTCTTTCACTCTTGCATCGCTTATCTCGCTTGGGCGAGACGGGCGGTTACCTCACCGTGACACGACGGCGGTGGTATCCCGTTGCGCCGTCCGGGGCAACGGATCTGGGGGTCCCGTCTTGGATGTTGCCAGCGCTGTCGATCGCGCGCACGTTGATGGTGTGCTCACCGATCGTTGCCTGCCATGGGAGGTGCC